>NZ_JAFCAC010000044.1:115433-125391 GCF_018588165.1 Thermoanaerobacter sp. CM-CNRG TB177 | reverse complement strand
CATTTTTCAAGGTCCCTCTCTGCCTCACCGCAGCTCCTCTATATTATCAAATCTATCCTCTCTTGTCAATACCCCTTTTTGCTGTCTTGCCGCCTCAGCAGCGACGTTTATTAATATATCATTTTTAAAAGAATTGTTCAATCCCTATAAAACCCCATTAAGTCGAAAAATAGCAGAAAATGTCCTTGTTTTTTTCTTTATACTCTTTTTTGCTAACTTTTATTCTTCTTTGCATTTATCCTTCAAAGTGAAAAACGTCTTTTTTTATCGCTGTAAAAATCCTTTTGTCTATTTCAGGTATTTCTTTCTTTAAGTCTATTAGCAAATTCCTTATATAATGTCTTTTTGTGTGACCTTCAACAGGACAAGGATTTTTAACAACAGGCAAATTACTCTTTTTAACCTCACTTCTTATGTCTTTTTCCTTAACGTATATCATAGGTCTTATTACAGTAATTTTTGACCTGTCTAAAAAAGAAACCGGCTCAAAGGTATGAAGCCTGCCATTGTAAAACAAATTCATGATAAAAGTATCTATCAAGTCATCATAATGATGTGCTAAAGCCACTTTGTTGCATCCTTTTTCTTTTGCAAAATTATTTAATGCTCCTCTTCTTAAATTCGCACACAAAGAGCATGGATTTTCTTCTTTTCTGTAATCAAATACTATCTTTTTTATATCGGTTTCTTTAATAAAAAAAGGTATCCCTTTTTCTCGGCAAAAATTTTCTACAGGCGTTGGGTCAAAATTATCATAACCTAACGTCAACATCAATCCCATTACCTCAAATTTCTCCGGATAAAAATTTTTAAGAAGATGTAATCCATACAAAAGGGTTACACTGTCTTTTCCTCCTGAAACACCAACAGCTATTATATCTCCCTCTTGTATCATATTAAAATCTTGAACTGCTCTTCTTATTCTTCCAAGTATTTTTTGCATATTATCA
Organism: Thermoanaerobacter sp. CM-CNRG TB177; assembly: GCF_018588165.1. NCBI lineage: Bacteria > Bacillati > Bacillota > Clostridia > Thermoanaerobacterales > Thermoanaerobacteraceae > Thermoanaerobacter > Thermoanaerobacter sp. CM-CNRG TB177. The sequence goes on along the minus strand of NZ_JAFCAC010000044.1, from coordinate 124,441 downwards.
CCCCTTCAATATTAATACTATTCACAGGAATATGTCAATACAATTGAATATTTTAGCTAATTATGATATAAAGAAATTATTAGAAGTTGTGAGGAGAGAAGTTATGGCAGATGTTATATTAAGAAACACAAATATTAAAAGGATTTTAAATGGTCACCCTTGGATATACAAAACTGAAATAGATAGAATTGAAGGAGATTACACTCCAGGTGGAATTGTAAATGTTTTAAATCACAAAAAAGAATTCATAGGAAAAGGCTATATAAATTTAAAATCCATGATAACAGTAAGACTATTGACTCGGGATATTCATGAAGAAATAGATGAAGAATTTTTTAGAAAAAGAATTAAAAGAGCCTGGGAATACAGAAAAAAGGTTATGGACAATTTAAACTCCTGTAGAGTCGTATTTGCAGAAGCAGATTTTTTACCTGCTTTAATCGTGGACAAATTTGGTGACTATCTCGTTCTTCAAACACTTTCATTAGGTATAGATCGATATAAAGAAACAATAGTAAAGCTTCTTGTTGAAATATTAAATCCCAAAGGAATTTATGAAAGAAATGATGTAAATGTAAGAGAATTAGAGGGCCTTCCACAGCAAAAAGGTTATTTGTACGGCAAGTTTGACACAATGCAACAATTTGAAGAAAATGGAATAAAATTTTGGGTAGACATTGAAAATGGCCAAAAGACTGGATATTTTTTAGATCAAAAAGAAAACAGAAGAGCAATTCAAAATTACGTCAAAGATGCAGAAGTTCTTGATTGTTTCAGCCACACTGGTTCATTTACAGTACATGCCCTACACTATGGAGCAAAAAGAGTCGAGACAGTCGACATCTCTGAGGAAGCCATTGAAATGGCCAAAAAGAATGTAGAACTCAATGGTTATCAAGAAAGATGTAATTTCGTATGTGACAATGCCTTTGATTTGCTGAGGAAATACGACAAAGAAAATAGAAAATTTGACACTGTAATATTAGACCCTCCTGCCTTTACAAAAAGCAAAGAAACTGTAAAAGACGCATTAAGGGGATACAAGGAAATAAATTTAAGAGCATTAAAAATTCTAAGAGAAGGAGGCTTTCTCATCACCTGTTCTTGTTCACAGCACATAAAACCTGATATGTTTTTAGATGTCATTAAAGAAGCAGCCAATGATGCTAAAAGAAATGTAAGACTTGTAGAACAACGTACTCAATCAAAAGACCATCCAATATTATTAGCCTCTGAAGAAACTCAATACTTAAAGTGCCTAATTCTACAAGTCTTATAAAAAAGAACACTTTCCCTATTTTTATCATATTGTGTAATAGTGAAAGTGTATAAATGAGGTGAAAAAATGGAGAGGCAACAATTAGGCTCCAGGCTTCTATACGAGGGTACCGTCGGATACGATGTCCTTCAGCTTCAAATGATTCTTCAAAGTTTAGGTTATGACCCTGGTCCAATAGACGGCATTTTTGGGCCAAGAACCAAAAACGCTGTTATGAGATTTCAAAGGGACAATGGCCTTAAAGTTGATGGAATTGTAGGACCTGAGACAATGAGAGTTATAAATATGCTTATACCTTAAAATTTCCTGCTTCCCGGCTTTACAAGAGGAATGCCTTCTTTGCAAAGGGGGCATTCCTCTCTTTCAAATGCTTCAACGTACAAGCTTACCACAGACTTAAAAAGAACTTCAAAATTTACCTTTCCGTCGCTTCTATCAACTATACTTCCAACTCCTATTACATTACCTTTTAAGGAATTGACTAACTCTATAACTTCTTTTACGGAGCCCCCTGTTGTCACTACATCTTCTACTACAAGCACATTTTCTCCTTCTTTGATTTCAAACCCTCTTCTTAGCTTCATCATTCCTTCTTCTCTTTCTGCAAAAAAAGCTTTTGCTCCAACCTGACGAGCAACTTCATAGGCTAATATAATTCCTCCAATTGCAGGTCCTATTACAACATCTATTTTGTAATCCTTAAATTTTAGCGCCAACTCGTTACTAAAAATTTCGCTGTATTTAGGATATTGGAATATTTTCGCACACTGCAAATAGGTATCGCTGTGTTTTCCTGATGTCAATAAAAAATGTCCTTCGTTAATTACTCCTAACTTGCTAAAAATCTCTAAGACTTCTTCTCTTTCCATTTTCTCATCCCCTTTAATCAACCTTTAAAGAACCTATAATCTCATTTATGTCCTCTATATTGTTTAAAACCATATATTGTCTTATCCCCTCAATAACCTCAATTGTGCAATTGGGATTCACAAAATTACAAGTGCCAATTGCCACTGCCTTCGCCCCCGCAATCATAAATTCTAATGCATCTTTAAATGAACTTATACCGCCCATACCTATAACAGGAATTTTCACGGCTCTCACTGCCTCATACACCATCCTAAGGGCAATAGGCTTTATAGCAGGCCCTGATAATCCTGCAATGACATTCTTAAAAACAGGTTTTCTTGTATCAATATCTATAGCCATCCCTGCAATTGTATTAATTAAAGATACAGCATCTGCTCCTCCATCTTCTGCTGCTTTAGCACAAACCCCAATATCCGTCACATTTGGTGTTAATTTTACAATAACGGTTTTTTGTGTAACTTTTTTTACTTCTTTTGTTATATTAAATATATCCTCAGGATTTATTCCAAAAGCCATACCACCTTTTTTCACATTTGGACAGGAGACATTTATTTCAATTCCATCAACACCATCTATATCAAGCTTCTTTGCCATATAAGCAAATTCCTCAATGGTTTCTCCTGCAATATTCACTATTACAGCAACATCATAATCTCTTAAAAAAGGCAGCTCTTTCTCAATGAAAGCATCTACACCCGGATTTTGAAGCCCTACACTGTTTAGCATTCCACAAGGAGTTTCATAAACTCGTGGAGGTGGATTACCTTCTTTAGGTTTTACTGTAAGTCCTTTTACAACTATCGCTCCTAATTGATTTAAATCAATATATTCTCCGTACTCTCTTCCAAATCCAAAAGTACCTGAAGCTGCCATTACTGGATTCTTTAATTTAAGTTTTCCAATTACAACTTGTAAATTCAAAATTCCACCTCCTCAGCCCAAAAGACGGGACCATCTTTACACACTCTTTTGTACTCAAAACCACCATCTTTTTTCACTCTACAAGCACATACAAGACAAGCTCCTATGCCACAAGCCATCCTTTCTTCTACAGATATTTGACAAGGAATATTATTTTTCAAAGAAATCTCTTTAAGAGCTTTTAGCATAGGCTTTGGTCCACAGCCATATATTATGTCAATCTTATCAATTATATCTTCAATTGCTTGTGTCACCATTCCTCTTTTCCCAAAACTTCCGTCCTCTGTCGTGACAATAACTTCTCCTAAATTTTTAAACTCCTCCACAAGAAAAATTTCACTTTTAAATCCCAACGCAATATACAAATTTTTTGCTTTGATTTTTTTAGCAAGGTATAGAAGGGGAGGAGTGCCTATTCCCCCACCTACTATTAACACATTTTTGTCCTCATATAGTTTGAAGCCATGTCCGTGAGGACCTGTGACTTCAATTGTATCTCCTTTTTTCATTTCGGATAAATTTTTAGTACCTTCCCCTTTAACCTGATATACAATTGTCATGGATTTGTCATCAGCAGAGCATACACTTATAGGCCTCTTTAGAAAAGTCTTGTCTTTGCAGTCCACCATTACAAATTGGCCTGGAGAAGGTATTCCCCCCTTCCACTCATATACCAATTTATAAATGCCACTGGCTATCTTTTCATTAGACAATATCCTGCTCTTCATCTTTCACCTCAACAAGCGATGTATCTTCTTTTAACAAGCCCATTGTTAATCATGCCTGTCATAAGAATTACCTCTGCTCTCGCCGCTTGTGCATACTCATATTCAGAATATACATCTTTCCAGTAAGGACTTTGATACGCATAGATAACGCTCCGGGAAGAATTTATTATCGCGCCAAGTCCATTCTCATCAAAACAATCCATTATATCTTCAACAGTCCCCCCTTGTGCCCCATAGCCTGGCACTAGAAAGAAACAATTTGGCATTTCCTTTCTTAGCACTTTTGCTTCCTCTGGATAAGTTGCACCTACTACTGCACCTATAGAACTATAGCCATATTTCCCAACTGCTGACTTTGAAATTCTATTTATTATTTTAGCAACTCGTTGATAGACGTATTCTCCTGTTGCAGTTTTTATATCCTGTATATCTTTAGAACCTTTATTTGAAGTCTTGACAAGTGCAAATATACCCTTATCGTATTTAATCGCATCTTCTACATAAGGCATTATAGTGTCTTCACCCATATAGGGATTTACAGTAATAGCATCAAACAACTGGTTTTGCAAATAAGCTTTTGAATACATTTTTGCAACCTCTTGTATATCTCCTCTTTTAACATCCGCTATTACCATAAGCCCTAAATTTTTAGCGTATTCAGCAGTTTTGAAAAAAGCTTTAAATCCTTCTATCCCATAAGCTTCGTAAAAAGCAACTTGGATTTTGACTGCAGGTACAATATCGTAGACTGCATCTATTATTCCTTTGTTAAAGAGATATAAAGCTTCACCCACACCTTCAATGTTTTCGCCTCTTTTTTTAAAGGCAGTATCCTTTATAAACTTAGGCGTCATTTCAATTCTGGGGTCAAGTCCTACCACCACAGGGCTTTTTTTAAATTTTATATTTTCAATTAACCTGTCAATAAACATATTCCTCATCCTTCACTGAAAGTTTATTCATTTTATTGTATAAATATTTATTACTAATTATACCTCAATTTTTTCTTTTTTTCTATCCTTTTTGTATTTTATTTCTCCTTCTACTATCGTATATTCCACGACTCCTTTTAGCCTCATACCATGGAAAGGTGTGTTTCTCCCTTTTGATTTAAATTTATCTTTGTCAACTACATACTCTTCATAAAGGTCTACAATTACAATATCCGCTATCGACCCTACCTTTATCCCACTGGATATACCTAATATTTTCGCAGGATTTATACTCATGTAATTGACTAACTCTTTTATGGTTATTTTACCTGTCTGTACAAGGAAAGTATTTATCACAGAGAAAGCTGTCTCTAAACCCGATATTCCAAAAGCAGCCATGTCGTAAGGCACTTTTTTGTCATCCTTAGTGTGAGGGGCATGGTCCGTCGCAATTGCATCTATTGTGCCATCTTTCAATCCTTCTATTAATGCTTCTATATCCTCTCTTGTCCTTAATGGTGGATAAGCTTTTGTGTTTGTATCGTAATTATAGACTGCTTCATCTGTCAAGGTAAGATTGTGAGGAGTCACTTCAGCAGTTATTTTCACTCCCTTTTCTTTCGCTTCTCTTATAAGTTCGACACTTCCTTTTGTTGAGACATGTGCGATGTGAAGCCTTACACCAGTAGCCTTTGCAAGTATAATATTTCTTGCAAGCATGACTTCTTCTGCTTCTCTTGGTATGCCTTTTAATCCTATCATTGTGGAAATTACCCCGCTATTCATTACACCTTCGCCACTTAATGTTTTGTCTTCACAGTGGGTTATCATGAGTAAGTCATGCATTTTCCCATATGTCATTATCCTCTTCATAAGCCCTGCACTCATTATTGGAAAACCATCATCAGACAATGCAACAACCCCTGCTTTTTTAAGTTTTGCCATTTCGGTTATTTCTTCGCCTCTCATTCCCTTTGTCATAGCTCCTATAGGAAGTACCTTTACAACTCCTTCTCTTTGTGCAATGCTTTTGACATATTCTACTACTATTTCATTGTCTATAGTAGGATTTGTATTTGGCATGCAGGTAACAGTAGTATAACCTCCTGCTGCTGCAGCCTCTGTACCTGTTTTAATAGTTTCTTTCTCTTCAAATCCCGGTTGCCTTAAATGGGTGTGCATGTCTACAAAACCAGGAAGTACATATTTGCCTGTTGCATCAATCACTATCACGTCTGAGACTTGTATATTTTTGTCAATCGCTTTTATGATACCATAGTCTATTAATATATCCGCTTTAACTTCACTTCCAAACCCGTCTATTACAGTACCATCTTTTATAATCATCCTCATTTTAATTTCTCCTTTCACAAAGTATTTTTAAAAGTGCCATCCTAACAGCGACACCGTTTGTCACCTGTTCTTCTATAACAGAATACTTGTCATTTGCTGCTTCTGACGTAAGTTCAACGTTTCTGTTTATAGGCCCTGGATGCATCAATATCGCATCGGCTTTTGCAAGTTTCATTCTCTCCTTATTTATGCCAAAATACTCTCTGTATTCATCAATTGACGGAAATAGTCCACTTTTTTGCCTTTCCAATTGAATTCTTAGTCCCATCACTACATCCGCATCCTTTATAGCTTCCTCTACATTGTAGTAAGCTTTAACTCCCATTTTTTCTATTTGTGGTGGCATTAAGGTTGAAGGGCCTGCAACTCTCACTTCCGCCCCCATCTTTTTAAGTCCCCATATGTTTGACCGTGCAACTCTGCTGTGCATAATATCTCCTATTATTGCTACTTTTAATCCTTCAAAGCTTTCTTTCTTTTCTCTGATTGTCATCATGTCCAACAAGGCTTGAGTGGGATGTTCATTTATACCATCTCCTGCGTTTATGATAGAGGCATCAGTGTATTTTGCCATAAAATGCGGCGCCCCACTCATGTTGTGCCTTGTTATTATTACATCCGCCTTCATCATCTCAACAGTCCTTATGGTGTCTATTAAAGACTCCCCTTTGGCAACACTGCTGGTAGCCACTTCTATATTGCCGTAATGGGCACCTAAATACTTTGCTGCCATCTCAAAAGATAGTCTTGTTCTTGTGCTAGGTTCGAAAAAAATTGTCACAACTGTTTTCCCTTTTAGTATCTGTGAATATTTTTCTCCATTTAGAATTTTTTTCATCTCCTTTGCAGTGTCTAAAACTTCCAGTATTTCTTCTTTCGATAAATCCTTAATGCCTAACAGGTCTTTTTTCTTCACATTACTTTCCTCCTTTTAAAAAAAGAGTAGTTACCACATCACAATAATGTGAAATGGCACTACTCTTTTTGTATAAAATATTCTTTTCTGTTAAAATTAGGGTTTCGAATTTTGGCATAAAAAATCCTCCCTTCGCAAAATTTAATACTCCGGGAGAATATCTATTAATTCTCCCTTTTTAGCCTCGCTGGGCTAAATTAAAGGTACTACTTTTCAGTTATTACTACTTTGTTGATTTTATCTACTTCCTCCAACATCACATTTACTATTTCATTTTTTGATGTTGGAACATTTTTACCCACATAATCTGGCTTTATAGGCAATTCCCTGTGCCCTCTGTCTATTAATTCTGCCAGCTGTATCGCTTTAGGCCTTCCTAAGTCGATAATTGCATCCATAGCAGCCCTTATAGTCCTTCCTGTGTATATCACGTCGTCCACTAACACCACTATTTTACCTACCACATCCACACCTATATCTTTTTTCTTCACTACTGGCTGTTCAAGGTCCGTGGTAAGGTCATCACGGTATAGGGTGATATCCAATGACCCTACTGGAGGCTTTTTTCCTTCAATTCGCGATATATACCTTGCTATTCTTTCTGCTAAAGGCACTCCTCTTGTCTTAATGCCTACCAAAACCACATCTTCAATACCTTTATTCCTTTCCACAATTTCATGGGCTATTCGTATAAGCGCTCTGTCTATAGCTTTTTCATCCATTATCTCCGCTTTTATCCTCAACTTCACAACCTCCACAAAAAAACTTCTTGCACTGGCAAGAAGTTTTTTATACTACATTATGGTAACCTTGCCAGCCTCACAGGACTGCTTAAAGGACCTTGTTTTTTATAATATTATCACATTCTTTTCAACTTGTCTATAGGAATATTTAAAAAAAATAAAAATTGTGTTAAGATTTTAGTATTGACACCAATATTAAAAGAAGGATGTGACAAAATGGAAGTAGGAAAAGTACCTGCAGAAATATTAAAAAGAAGTGTTTTCCCATATCTCGGAGTTAAAAGAAAAGAAGTTTTAGTCCATTCCCAAATAGGAGAAGATTGTAGTATAATCGATTTCGGCGAATACGTGGCAGTCCTTTCAACAGACCCCATAACAGCAGCAGACAAATTAAGCGGCTTTTTATCTGTCATAATATCCTGTAATGACTTGGCTTCTTGTGGCGCAAAGCCAATTGGAATATTATCAACTATACTACTGCCCGAAGGTACTGAAGAAGCTACTTTACATGGCATCATGAAAGAAATAGATAGAGCAGCAAAAAAATTAAGTATTGAAGTTTTAGGAGGCCACACAGAAATAACCACTACAGTAAACAAGCCTATTATAAGCACAACAGCAATTGGCATGGCTAAAAAAGGTGAGTACATAACCACAAAAGGCGCAAAAATAGGCGATGATGTCATAGTTACAAAAGCTTTAGGCCTTGAAGGCACAGCAATTTTAGCAACTGACTATGAAGATTTACTGCTAAAGCACTACGATAAAGATTTTATCTTAAAAGCACAAAGTTTTATAAACGAAATAAGTGTCATAGAAGAAGGACTTGTAGCCGCGCAAAATGGTGCAAATGCAATGCACGATATAACAGAAGGAGGAATATTAGGAGCAGCTTATGAAATTGCAGAAGCCTCTGGCCTTGGCATTGAAATATATGAAGAAAAATTGCCAATACGCCCTGAGACAAAAGAAATTTGCCGTTTTTTTGGCATAAACCCTTTGAAACTTATATCCAGCGGTTCAATAATAATTACTGCCAGTGACAGCAGTAAAATAATCGATGCTTTAAATAAAATTGGCATAACAGCTACAATTGTAGGTAAAATAACAAAAGAAGGAAAATACTTGGTAACAGCCCATGGAAAAAAAGAGATAACTCCTCCTGAAAGAGATGAGATATACCTTGTAAATAAAGATAGGATTCCCACTTAATCCTATCTCAGACTGTAGACAAACTTTCGGAAATAGGATATTTTGCATAAGGAA
>NZ_JAFCAC010000044.1:92013-115423 GCF_018588165.1 Thermoanaerobacter sp. CM-CNRG TB177 | reverse complement strand
AGTGACGATGCAAAATATCCTATTTAAAAAATTTTTTACTTTGTCAACAAACTGAGATAGGATTCCCACTTAATCCTATCTTCATTTATTTCTTAAAATCTCTATCAATTTTTTAAAATACTCAGGAAGCGGAGCTTCAAATTCCATATACACTCCTTTTGTAGGATGAATAAAACCTAAAACACGTGAATGTAATGCCTGCCCCTTCAATTTAAACTTTTGCTTTTTAAATCCATATACTGGGTCTCCTACAACAGGATGACCAATAAAAGCCATGTGCACTCTTATCTGATGAGTCCTACCGGTCTTTATAACCGCCTCTATCAACGTATTCTCCTTAAAACGCTCCAAAACTTTGTACAATGTAAGAGCATATCTTCCATCCTCTATTACAGCCATCTTTTTTCTGTCAACAGGGTGCCTTCCTATAGGTGCCTCAATTTTCCCCTCTTCATCTTTTATAACTCCCTCTACAATAGCAACATATTTTTTAAAAACACTTCTCTCTTTTATTTGATTAGAAAGGCTTATGTGGGCCTTATCATTTTTAGCAACAACCATCACACCAGAGGTATCCTTATCAAGCCTGTGAACTATACCCGGCCTTAAAATGCCGTTAATTCCCGATAAATTTTTACAGTGGTAAAGAAGTGCATTAACAAGTGTACCGCTGTAATTACCCGGCGCCGGATGCACTACCATTCCCTGTGGCTTATTTATCACAATTATATCATCGTCTTCATAAAGAATATCCAAAGGTATATTTTCTGGCAGTACATCAATTTTCTCTGCCTCTGGGATATTTACAACAACCTCATCATTCTCTTTTACCTTGTAGCTGGGCTTTACCGTTTTACCATTTACAAAAACAAGCCCATCCACAATCAATTTTTTAATATAAGACCTTGTGTAATCTAACTCTGCCGCAAGGAAAACATCTATTCTCTTTCCTTCATCCTCTTTTTCTCCTTGCAAAACTATTTTATCTACTATGTTCATCTTATCTCGCCTCTAAAAATCATAAGATATCCAAGTATAATTGCGCCGACAACAATAAAAGAATCTGCAACATTAAAAACCGCAGGGAAAAATTTAAAATCAATAAAGTCTACAACATACCCCAGCCTTACTCTGTCAATTAGGTTTCCAATAGCACCACCTAAAATCATAGCAAGTGTATAATTATACACACTATTTTCCGGTAATTTAATCATAGAATAAATCAACACAGCTCCTACAATTATTGTTATAACTATAAAAAAAAGAGTCTTATTCTGAAGCATACCAAATGCCGCACCTTTATTCTCCACATAAGTAAGATGAAAAAAATCCTTTATAACAGGATAACTTCCTATAGGCATAAGATATTTTACTGCAAGATATTTTGTCACTTGGTCAAGCAAAACTACAAACGCTACAATAATTATCTCCAACGTCAATTCCTCCTATGTATTCATTTGTTTTTGTAACCATATTGTTGTACGAATATATTATACAAAATAAAACATTTTAAAGCTATAGGCTTAAAATATAATGATCATAAGATATAATGAAATTATGGAGGAATATATACTAAATTGCAATAATTCCTCCGCAAAAATTTAATATAAATTCAGGAATGATAATTATGGAATTCCCAATAAAACATAATATTTACGCATATTCCGATTATCTCAAATTGAAAGATGGTGAAAGAGTAGAATTAATTGAGGGTAACTTTGTCGCTATGTCACCTTCACCCTCAAGAATTCATCAAAAAATAATTACAGAAGATCTAAGTCGTTTCACCACCAAATGCTTCTATTGATTACGTTAAAAAACTCTATTTATATGAAAAATTTAAAGTGAAAGAATACTGGATAGTAAATCCTGTTTCAAAAAATATATTTGTCTACAAATTGGATGAAAAGGGTCAATATTCAGAACCCGAAAAATATACAATAGAAGATACTATAAAAGTTAATATTTTTAAAGAATTAGAGATAAATATCGCAAAACTTATTAAATAGCTTTGAAAGGTTTTTCCTTTAGAACTTGAGAAGTATACATAAAGTTTTTACGGTATTCTTAACCTTCCATCTCATTTAAAATTTCAGCCACATCCAAAAAATTACTATCCTCTACATAAATCTTTTGAAATTGCTTTAATGCCTTTTCTTTCTGCCCCAATTTCATATAAACTGTCCCCAATAAATATCTGTATATCTTCATCTCCTCCGTATCAGTTTTTCTCTTTCTCATAGGTCCTTTTTCTAAAACCGCCAAAGCCATATCGGGTTTATTAAGTTCTATATAACAAGCAGCCATGGCATTGATTACAGATAAACTATTCTTATATTCCTCTGGCAATGAGTTCATAAGTTCAAGTGCCTTTTGATATTCCCCAACCTTAATTAAAAGATTAATGTAGTGAGTTTTTGCCTCCAAATCCTCCGGATACTTAGAAAGATACTTTCCAAAACACTCAATAGCCCTCTTATCTTCTCCCAAAAGAATATAAACAATTCCAATTTCTTTATACAAAGAAATCGCATCAGGCTCTATTTCAATGACTTTTAAAAAATTCTCTAAAGCTTTTTTATAATTACCACTATTGTAGGCTAACTTGCCTTTATTAAAAAAGGAAATAGCTTTTGAAATAGGCTTCTTGCTTAATGTATATGAATAAAACACAAAAATTATAAAGCCTAATATTCCCAAGAGAGTATATGCAAATAGCAATATAAAAGAAGCAATAAATAGCAAATACTTAGGAACTTTTGAAGGCATTTTCTTCAATATTTCTGGTGGATAAGTTATACTAACATTATTTATTTGAGTGTTAAGTGAAGAACTGACTTGTTTTTTCTTTTTATTTAAATAATTGATAGTATAAAGACCTGTCCCCGGAATCCCAAAAGAAGTATAAATTCCCCGGGGACCTACCCCTATTCTCGCACCTCTTTTCCCTACACTAAAACCTATACCGCTTTTACTGACATTTATTCTAACTCCTTTACCCAGACTAATACTTTTTCTAAATCTCCAGCCCAATGGAAATCACCTTCTTTCAAATTACTGTAATTTTTATATATTCCCTTATAAAACACCTTTCAATTTATCTAATAATCACAATATTATCTCCCATTTTATTCACATTTAAAACCGGTGAATCATAAAAATCCCCTAACTCAAAAGACAATTCAAATGGAAATATTACATACAATTTATCAATTTCAGCGTAACTTATGAATGACTTCTTATTTGACTTGAGATATACTTCCAAAAATAAAAGTTTCAATTCTTTATTCTTTATTTCAATCGTGTTAGCTTTCTTATATATACCTGGTTTTTGTGCTTTTGATAAAACTCCCCATTCTACCATTGAAGAGATTATTTTATCCGTACTAAATTTAACTGTACTTCTTTCTCCCCATATTTCAAATATTCTCTGTCTTACAGTATCTAACTTAAACTCTTCTTGAATACTCAATAACTTACCTATAACACTGCTAATATCACTAAATAAAGGAAAAGCTGATATAAGCATAAACCAATGAATAAACTTTTTTTCTCCTTCAGACACCTTATCAAATAATACCACTGCTTTGTCTCTCAGATATTTAAATTCCTCCGGAACATCTACCCAACTACTTATTAAAACATCTATACTTTTTCCTCTATTTACCTTACTTTTTACTTGATCCACTAAAAACGCATCTAACTCGTCCTTTATTTTTTTAACATCTTTTTCATTTTTATAAAATTCTACAACTTTATCAAGCCATTCAAGTTTTATTCTTCTAGCAAAACCTACTTTTTTCATCCTATTTTCTCCCTCTCCTTAAATATGACTTATGTGCACAAATGGAACTATAACTTCTTCAATTGAAATACCACCGTGACTTATCATCTGTTCTCCTTGAGCACCAAAAGCATTATTTTCTTTACATATTATAAAATTGTATTCCTTAGGAAGACCAAAACCAATCCATTTAAAAGATTTATCATCATATAAACTTCTCCCATAATCTATTCCACTCTCATATATCCTTACCCTTTCTCCAGCTTTTTCAACAAGAAGCCCTTCATTTAATTTCCCTTTGCCTATTGATGCAATATTTCCGTGATCTGAAGCTATAAAAATCTCATATCCTTTAGAAATCAATTTTTTTAAAAAATCCTCCATCCTACTCTTTTCAAGCCATAACTGTATGTTTTGATATAATCCTTCAATTGATAAAATCGCACTATGTATTAGTTCATCTATAATATTGACAACAATACCTACTATCTTCGCATTACGGTTATTTATTATATCATTTATTTCTCTTTTATTGAACTCCATAACATTTTTTATGTAAAAAACATCATCACCTTTATATCCTTGATTCATCCAAAACTTTTTCCATCGTTTTTCTTCGTAATTTGTAGAAAAAATCGTATCTTTAAAATATAAAGGTATATCACCAGAGAAAATTGCCTGCCTTGAAATGGATGTCAAAGTTGGGATCCATGCAAAAGACTTTTTCTCTTCAATATTCCACAGAGCATTTTTATTCAAATATCTTCTTATCAAATACCAATTATCTACCGACATACCATCGAAAACCAAAAGTGCTATCCTATCATATTTTTGTTTTTTCATAATATAATTCAAATACCATGGAATTTGATGAACCATTACAGGTCCATTTACATAAGAAATTGAAGTGAGATTGCTATAATTCAAAACAACCCATTCCATAAAACTGTTTTCAATCAACTTACTTATCTCATTAAATTCATTCTCATTTAAAGCAAGTTTTTTACTATAAAAAATGTTCAAAACCTCTGCCCATAAAGAAGACAAATTCATCCAATCCCTATACGACTTACTAAAACTCAACAACTCCTTTATTTTTTCTATCATTTTTCTATATTCTTTCAAATACCTTTCATTCTCATCATACAAAATTCCAACATACGTCCATTTGGGAAGCCTTTCAATATTTTCCACTTCTATAGGTTCAATATATTTTTCATAAAAAATATTATCAAGATATGCCCTAATGTCATAGTCACTAAAATCAATTTTGGCATTATGCGTCCCTTCTATTAAATCATTGATATAATTCTTCCATTGTACCCTTACAAATCTAAAAAATCTATCCTTTCCTGATAAAATTTCATTTAAAGGTACATCTTTCAAATTCTCTTTCTGCTTTAATTTATACTCCAAATAATCAGAAAGCACCTTAGGTAGTTCCATATTTTTGTAATACAGTCGTAAAAATGTCTTTACAAGCTCATTTAAATTATTTATGTGCTCTGGAATAATTCCAAAAACAGCCTTCATCACATAATCTTTTGTCCCATTTTCCCCCAACACATTTCCATCGTATAACTGATATGCCTCATAAATTTTCCCCAAAAAGTCCGTACCCAATTCTTTTAAAACAGCATAATCAAGTTTTGGGAAAATTTCTTTCAATGATATGGACACATGATGAAAAACTGTCTGTATATCATAAGGAATTTCATTTATTTCTTTACACTTAAGTATAAATTTCTTATTAGGTTCTACAAAAGAATCATAAAATTTTCTATAATTTAATTCATAATAAAACCTAAAACTATCCGGTTCCTGATAATTATATACCTCATATTCATCCTTATGCAGCATCTCTATAATACTTTCTTCATTTAAAATGTCATCTTTATCCTCCAGCAATATAAGATTAGAACCTTCTAAAGATAATTTATCTCTGATATAATCCTTAATCATAGAGACTCACTCCAAATACACAATGTACAAAGGCTTTAACATGGGCAATATATCCATAGACTTTTCAATTTCTTCTTTCCATCTTCTTTCCTCATTTTCTAATTCCACTCTGTACTTACAAGCCTCTTATCTGACACAGTATAGGTCACCTTTTCAATCGGGTCATATATGCTGTAAGACACATAACCCCACAACTCAAATACATCAATTATTTTCATTGTTCTTTTTTTATCAATATCAAAAACCCAATCTCCTACTTTGAACAAATCAACCACCTAACCTTGTCACTGCATTATCATAATACATGAGCAAAGTTTGGTCTTCTTGCACCACATTTTCAGGTAGCTTTTCGCCTATTTTTACAATCGTTTCATAATCTTTGTTTTTCCAGCAATTTTTGAAACCAGCTCTTATAGCTTCTGTCCTAAAAACTTTAAGTCGTCCTGGAACATTTTTATATTCCTCAAATTCTTTAAGTAATCTTTTTTCCCTCAATTTTTCAAGGTCTGCCTGCTTATTTACATCCGGCACATACCATCTGCCTGCCTCATCCTGTAAAAAGTTTTCCTGTAGTAAATCCAAAAGCTCTGGCAGTTTTTCATATCTTAGCTGCTTTAATTCCTCTAAAAACATAGGCTGTATTTCCTGATATGTCATAGGTTTATTTAAAAGCTTATATTTCAACCACTGTATTGCTGTCTTTTCATCCTGTATTATAAAGGCAAGTTGCTCATTAAGTTCTAATTTGAGTCTTTTTGTATCATAAATAGCCGCCTGGTCTGGTAAAAAGTACATTCCATCCCTCTCTATAAACCTCTTCTTCAACCCCTCATAAAACTCAGCAGCACTCATTGGAATAGTAGCACCCTTTTGTATGTGAAATGCAATCATACTATCATAAAGCAAATATTCCTGTCTTTCTGGTATTATATCAAGTTTTCCATTTGTCTCTATAACAACAGGCAGTTTTTCTAAATGCTGTCTTATAAAATCCCATACTCCCTCTTCCGTTCCAGCTTCTTTCAAAAACCTTTTTATAAACCCTTCTTTAGGCTTGTAAGCTGATATTATAAGGTCTTGTTTTACAGCAGTTGTCGTAGTAACTTGCTTAAAACTTCCTTGCTTTTTATCTAAAGTTCTAACATTTGCTATGACAAATCCAGCTTTTAAAATTGCCTCCTGTATTGCATTCCATACAGCATTTTTGGAATTGTGAAATTCCACAGTCATCCATCTTCCCGGCTTTAATATCCTGTACATCTCTGAAAAAGCTTTCTCCATAAGCTCTTGATATTCATGAAGCCCTTTTCTCTGAACTTTATTTATAATAGCTTCTGTTTTATTGTTTGTAAATACTTTAAGCCATGCCTCCCATAAGAAATTAAGCTCACTGTACATGAGATTATCACCAAAAGGCGGGTCTGTGAAAATGTAGTCAATCGAATTATCACTAAACTGTTTTAATAAAACTGTTGATTGTGTTGTAATATAATTTACATTTTTAAAATTAGCAAGTATACTACGTATTAAGCCAATTTTATCTAATTTTCTCTTCAAAACATTTAATACATTTTTTTCTTCTACTAAAGATGGTATGTATAGAGTACCAGTTACACCACCGCCACCTCCTTTAAAAGATTGCTTTTTGTTAATATAATTTTGTACACTATTTATAATCCAATAAAATTTAGGCATAATTTTATAATTATATAACGCACTCAAAACCCACAAATTCCTCTTTGTATAAAAATGATGTACATGTGTTATGCCAATTTTATCGTTCCTTCTCGATTCCTCCCCTTCAGGCATTCTATCTGTTGGATACCAATAGGGTATATCCATTTCTTCAATTTTTTGTATAAGTTCCAAATCAAATTTGTCAGGCTTTTTTTCATACCTCTTCTTACCTACTGTATAGTTAATAAGAACAGGTACTTGTTTTGCCTGTTTTATTGTTTCACCAAGTGCCTTATCATAAACAGTTCTCCATGCCCTCTCAAGACTTGTTTTAGTTAATTTTGCACCACACTGAGGACATTTAAATTCATCCAGAACTTTTCCATCATCTTTGTCTACTGCAGCATCCCAAAAAACTATTTCATTGCTGCAGTTAGGACATATAAACACATCTGACCACACAGTATAATTTATTTTACCTTTTATAACATTACCTTCCACATCTCGTTGTGGTACACCTTCTACAGTATGTATGGTTTCATACATCCACCCACATTCTTTTTCTACTTCCTTCAGTATTCTCTCTGCCTCTTTTTTAAATTTTTCTACATCAACAGGAGTATTGTAATTGTAAGCTATAAAAGTAGCAGCAGGAGATAAATCCCCAAGAATGGCTCTTCTTGCTCCCCACTCTACTTTTTTACCCTCCTTTTCAAACTCCTTTTCTACTTTAAGTTTAAACTCAGGGTCAGGGTTGCCACACATCTGTGCCGCAACCCCTGTCATACCAGTTCCACAAAACCCATCAAACACAATATCTCCCGGTTTTGTATAATGAAGTATATATCTCATAATCGCTTTGTGAGGCACTTTTGTATGATAAGAATGGGCATTGTATATAGGATCATTTTTCCCTTCAGATACATCTGCCGTATAGGGTTCACAATTGTAATCATCCTTTTCTTCTTCATAAGGTTTCCCGTATTTTTCAATGAATTCATTTATAAAAGGATTTGGACATGCAGTATAATAAGGTGGATCAGAAAGTTCTATTATATCTTCATCTTTCCCAATAGGAAATCCCTCTATATCTCTTACTTTATCAAGCATTTCTTTTGTTAATTTCATCAGTCATTCCCCCGTTTATTTTATAATAATTCTCACTTTGTCCTTTTCTTTGCCTTTTATAAGAATGTCGACATATTCCAAAAATCTTTTTTTAAACTCTTCTACTGTTATAGGTCCATCAGCGGTTAAAGTAGAAATAAGCTCAGGTATTTCAATCTCTACTTTTTCAAGACCAGCAATTAAGTCTTTTACTGCTGATACAAACAGATTATCCACTTTCTCAGGCAATTCTTTTTTATTCAAAAAGTCACGTATAGCTTTTTGTTGGTCTTTATTCAAAATCTCTATTCTTTCTTGAATCATTGGATCCTCAATATTATCTAATAAAATTTTAGTCCATTCCTTATACAAATTTTCTATTTTATCTTCAATTTCATCCAATTTTCCAAATACAGGAATTTCGTCGCTTTTTATACTGTATCCACAATTAGGACATAGCACTTCTGTTTTTATATTTTCTTTTCCAAAATTATAACAGGTTTTTAATGAAGCCAATACCTTTTCAATCTCATCAAATTTGTTAACAGGAAATATTCCTACATCTTTAAGCTTCTTAAGATTATTAAACAGATCACTTGCCATTATTTTCTTTTTACGCTCATCTCCATTATAATCAAGCCTGTGTTTCTTATGATACTCAAGGTATAAATCAATATACTCTATTTTCAATTCTTCTAATTCTCTCGTCAGCCTTTTTATATCTTCACTTTCTTTATTATCAATTTCCTTTATAAATCTTTCTACTTCATTTTTTATTGCATTTATATTCTGCTTTAATTCAATTTCTTCGGGTAATTGCTGTTCGGCAGAAGCCAAATATTTGACAAGCTCTTCTACTTCATTTTTAAAATCAATTATTTTTTCTATTTTCTTAACTGTCTTAAGTGTCTTGAATTTTTCCTTTAACTCTTCTTCAGTATACTTAAAGTTTCTTAATTTCCCAGGGGTATTAAAGGCTTTTAAACTGTCAAGAAAATCTCTAAAATTATTGAGCAAATCTTTATAATCTCTTATTTCAAACTCATCAAATACAGGCTTACCCCATATAGTTTTATTTGAAACAACAAATTGATTGACAGTTACAACTCTTTTTGCTAATTCTTCACTCTTTGCAACCATTTGTCTTGTAGCTTCTTCTGGTTTACTGAAACTTGCTGTTACTAACCCTGATGGTAAACCTAATAAAGTAAACAGGGTTTTTAATTCTTTGACAGGTATATCTTTCGGCCTTTCAAAACTCTCAAAATCTATAAGCTCTCCAACGTTCATATTAGCAAGTGCCTCTATTGTAGTAGCATCATAAACTTTATTTTTTATCCTCAAGATTATATCTCCGCTGTACACAAGTGCACAGAGCAAAAGGACCACCCACTGCACTTCTAATTTGAATCTTTTATCAATATCCTCACCGTTTACATTCTCTATAATATCTTCTCTATTTAAAACTTTCCCTGGTGGAAGTTTATATAATTCATTTAAAAAATAATTAGCATATTTTGAATTTCCGGGTACAATATCATCCCCTAAAATTAAATCAAAAGACTGCAATACTTTCTTGCCTGTTTCTGTCTTCTTGCCAGCTAAATAATTCATTGCACTTTTAAAAACTTCGTTTAAATTTGCCTCTGTGATTTTTGTGTAAAATGTAGGATATTCACTGTATTTTTCACTGAAATACAATGATAAGCAAGAAGAAGCCGCCTCATCAATATAACTTTTAATAGTATCATAATTAGCTGTTTTTCCTTTAAGCCAATAGATTATACTTTGTGTTTCTCCTTTATAAGAAACATTAAAACATTTTGACACATTATCTCTTATCCATTTAGTAATATCCTTTTGAAAACCATTAGCTTTATCTTCATAAATTTTTTTCTGGTCACTGGAGGATAATTCACTTAATTCCATAGCGGCAGCGTATTTTTTAATTTTCTCTATTATTTCTTCATCTGCATTAATAAATTCAAAAAACACTTCATCTTCTTTTCCATTTAAAATATATTTTTTATTATAATTAGCTTCAACAAAAGGAGGCAAAAAGTAAATATAAAAATCTCTTGGAGGCTGAGCTGTACTCCTTTCATCGGGATATCCCATGAAAAGATAGCCATATCTTTTAACATTTTTCTCATTCCAAATAAAACTATACTCCCATATTCTCATGTTTGGTACTTTTTCAGGAGCATTCCAATCAAGGACTTTTATAAGCAATTCAAAATAATGCCTGTTAAAAATATCTTCTGACAATAGTTCTGCCTTTTCCTGAATTTTTGCATCATAATTTATGCCTTCTCTTACCATATCAAGATAATACTGCTGATTGTCTGGATTGTATGAAATATATTGCCAGCTCAATGTTTTCATTATTTCCTTCATTATTGTTTCTATAGTCGTTATTAAAAAGTCCTCTTCTATCTCTGGCATTTTTATATATAAACACAAATCATCTTTAATATTTTCAACTGTTATACCAACAGATGTATGTATATCTCCTGTAGTAAACCTATGAACACTTAATGCATGTACAATTCTTAATGCAGCATCTTTATATTGAGGTCTTGTAAAGGAATGTTCAATTAAATCTTCTACAACAATGCTTTTATCAACTACTCTCTTTATATCTGGCTCTGCCCTTAATGAAGGATTGTCTCTTAAAAACTTCCAATAAGAATCATAGGAAATAATTCCCGGCTCATCTTCAGGTACATCTTTGTCTAACAGTTCTCTCATCAAATGTGATATTGTTTTTAAAACTTCTCTTTTCTCTACAATGAACATTTTTTCAAATACCTCTATAAACATAGGATGTATAGGATATAATTCCACAAATTCTTCGATTCTGCTGGAAATACTTTTATACAATGGGCTGAATTTCTCTAAATGGCTCCTTATCCATGCTTTTTGTCTGTCATTCTTTTTTAATAATCTTTGAGATACTACGTAGGAAATATCTTCCCTTTTAATTATTAACTGTTCAAATCTGTCCTTCATCTTTAATACAGTTTGTGCAACAGCATTAAATGCCGGATTATCAAACAGGGTCTCCTGTACTCCCGTCATAAATCTCAATCTTGTAGACTTTGTTATTTCTCCTATTTCTCTTAAAAAAGTTAAATCGCGGATCAATTCCTGTTCTTTCCTTGCTTTTAGAAAATCTAATAATTCATCAACCACTATGAGATAGCCTTTGTCCGGAAATTTATCTTCAAATTTACTCATCATTTCCATAAAAGCATCTTTGTTATTTGTAACTTCATCAATTGGTGGAAAATAAAACTCTATCCCGTATCTGGCAAGGTCCTTTTCTATCTCTTTCGTAATTATATTTCTTAAGGGTGTATTTACAGCCCCAATGTCAAATCTTAAAACTTTAAATTTTCCTGCAATCTTTCCCATCTCTTTTTTTAACTCTTCATGAGAAACATAATCTAACATTTCCTTATTTTCTGCTACTGCTGAAATTACAGACATTAAATGGGATTTACCAGTGCCATAATTGCCAACTATAAATATACCCTTATTGTCAATTGTTTCATCAAACTGTAATTGGGGTATACAAATGTTAATAATACTATCTGCCATCCCCTCTGATACTACATAGGACTTTACAAGCCTTTTTGCCTCATCGATCTTGTCTGCATCCTTAAGTTTTATAACAGTTTCAATCGGTTCATACTGAATAAGATCTCCATATTTCATCCTATCTTCCTCCCTCAACATTTATTACAATTATATCCAAGTCATCTTTTTTGTATCTCCTATATTCTGGATAACCAGGTTCAGCGTATGTCAATATACCATTTATATAAGAGCCTCCCCAGGATGTAATTATTTTTTTATATTTGCTCATGTTCTTAAGCATTTTTAAAGGGTCTATTTTCAAATGGGGAGCAAATAAAATCTCTATGTTATCTAATATTGTAACATCTGTTTTACTTTGAGACAAAATTTCTTCCATAAAATCATCTACATAGTAGCAACGCTCTTCTAAAGGTATATTAATTAATTTTTCTGACAACTGTAAATTTACATTTATATAATCATAGTTATAATCTGCAGAAATTCTTTTAAGCAGCTTAGTTTTTCCACTGCCAATTGGTCCTACTAATAAAATTAACTTGTAATATTTATACGGTAGCAAAATAAAAGCATCCTGTATATCTTTATAAATTGACATATCACCCTCTCCCCCTTGGACATATATATTTATTTCGATAGAAATTTACAAATTCCTGCATGTGGATAAAAATATAAGAGAGTTCAATGATATACCGGTTTTAAATACTCAATTGTTAAATAAAAACAGGCATGAATTTATGTACAATGCCTGTTTTTTTATCATTTTATTTTTTCAAATTTACCTTTAATCAAATGATATTTGTTTAAATCAATTCCATTAAAGTCTGAAACTTTACTACCTACATTTATAAAATAGCCTGCTTCTTGAACTGTTGGTATATTCTGTGTAAAATCAAATTCTGAAAGAAGTTTGAGTTCCCCTTCAAATTTTATTTCATTAGAAAATTTGAAAAATTGTCTTAATGGAAAATTAGGTTTTATACTTGCTGTACCATTTCCAGTAATGTTCCATTCACTAAGTTTTTCTTCTGTTACTTCATTAATTGGGTCTAACAATTCCATCTCACCAAAACCATATTTAGTATCTCCACCAATATATATTTTTGAAAAAATCCTTTTCAATAAATTTGATAACTCTTTCTTTTCGCTATTATTGTCATTTTTTATTAATAAGTTTATTTCTTTAATAACTTCATCTTCAAATCCAATTAAACCCACCCAGTAAAGCTGTTTCGCCTTATTATTTAAATCAATCTTTGATTTTGGAAGTATGTATTCAAATTCATGTAAGCTTTCATCTTTTGCGCTTCTTAATAATGGTTCTACTGCAGTTGATACAATAGTATCAACAAATTCGTATTTAAACTCTTCTATTGTTGTATAATTTTCAAAACTAAAGTTCCCTTTATTATACTCTGGAAATAAAGGTTTCTCTGTTTGTCTTATCATAGGATAAAAATTAGTAATTTTTTCAAATAATTTTTTAGCTTTTTTAATTTCACTATACCCAATTCTCTTTAAAAATTGATTTGTTAAAGCTCCCCACATTGTCCAGCCAGGAATAAAAATTTCAGTTTCATTAATTACTCCCCACTCAACAGAGCCTATATGTATTGGCTGATTTTGCTTAAAAATTAGTTTATACCATATCATTATTTATTCCCCCATAGCCTTTGCATGGTATCGGGCATAGATTAGTACTTTTTCAAAAAGCTCTTTGAAAAAGAGTAAATCATTTAAGTTAGATGATAAATTTAAAAAGTATTTATTAAGCTCTTTATCCCTCTCTTTTTCTCTCATTTTTTTCAGGTTTTCTAACTGTTTTTTTTCTTCTTGAGAACTAGATTTATTTTTAATTTTGTCTTCCAGTTGTTTTATTTCTTTTGTCAAATTAGAAATCTTCTCGATTATGTCCTTATAATTTAAACTTTTCATAATATATTTATCTATTTCTTCAACTTTAGCTAACAACTTAAAAATTTTTTCTTCATTTAAACTATTTTTATTTTCATCGAATTTAACCTTTAATTTATCTTGTGCATAAATCCACATAGCATAAACCCCATCATTAGAAAGAACTCCTAAGAACTTATTTATATCATTTTCATCCAAAATCCTTTCATTTACTATATCAAAACCCAATTTATTTAAAGTATACTCAAGATTATTTTGAGTCATTTCCCTCACCCCCATTAGAGTCGGTCGTTCCATTATTTAGTTGGGTTAAATCATCTTCACAATCTTTATCTCCATCTATTATTTCTAATTTCATTCTTCCAAACCCTCTTGTTGCCATGCCACCAATACCTAATGTCTCAAAAAAGTGTTTAGAATCACATAAAGCTTCTTTTATCATACTATAATCAGGCAAATCTCCGATTTTGTCTAATAATCCTTTAAAAGCAGATTTGTCATGTATTCTTAAATTCCCAGAGAATATTGTCCCTCTTGGTATAGCTTCTGAAGTAAATAATGCTTTTTCTTTTGCAGCACCTGTAATTGGATCTATTGAGACAGACGTTCTTACTTCAAGATTAGAATTTACAATTTGAGAGAATAAGCTTTCAGGGACAATAATAATTTTATCAGGAGTAAACTCAAAATTATCAAATTTTATTTTATCTAATTTAATTGACAGATTTTCCACTTTGTAAGGTAGATATATCCATCCAAGATTTATATGCCCATCCACTTTTTCATCTTCTATTTTTTCTAAAGCTATATAAACCAAATCTTTGCCCTCATCTTGTTCATTTTCTGTATTTTCGCCATATAACTTTGCATTTTTTAATATCTCTTTTGTTGTTATCCACTTGGTACCAAAGCGTGTAAATACAGGAAAAAATAAAATATTTAAATCGCTAAAATGAATCATACCCTGCCAGCTTAAATCTTTCTTTGAAAAACCAAATCCTTTACAGATAATACAATGTCCGCAATGACCAGTTTTCCCTTTATCATCCATAGCATACGGAGCATTCGATATCTCCGCTTGAGGAGTATTATCCTGTCCTGCACAGGTAATCTGCAAAAACCTATTATACTCATAATGTTTCCAATTATTTATTTTATTTCCTTTTGCTGTATTGATTTGAAATTCTTTTTCAAAAAATTGCTTTAATTTTTCGTGAATTTTTTCCCTTTTCTCTTTTTTATCATCATCATTTACACCATATGAATTAATATTTAATGTTTTATAAATACTCTTTTTCAACTCATTAAAAGAAGTCTTTGATATTTCCTTGCTTTCATTTAATGTTATTTTTTCATTTTCTGTTATTGCATCTCCATTTTTTAGAAATTCTAAAATTTGATCTAATAGTTCCTCTATTTTTGATTTAACAAAGGGCATTAATTCCAATGTCGCATAATACCTCCAAGTTCCTGCCAAACTCGAACCAGGAATCTTGGGAAGTTTTGTTATTGGATCTCTTACAATTGTATTGTCAACTCTTCCTATGGTATAACCGCCTGTCCCAATATAAATTGGGTCTGTTGCCATTCCATAAACCTTAAACTCTTTTACAAAATTGTCACTCATTTTTTAAACCTCCTTTAAAGTTGTATGCCAAAATTCAAACATGTCCAAGAAAAGCTGTACATTATCTAAGGTCATCTTTTCTTTTAGTACCGCATGGAGCTTATCATTTTCTTTAGATTTATCTATGTCAAATAGATCTTTTATTCCATCTGCAAGCCCTATATCTTTTTTTAGGTCAAGAATATTTATAAAGCTTGAAGCAAGAAAAGCTTTTATCCCTTCTACATTACTATTTATTTTGGACTCGTCATTGGTTATGGCTTTCCAATTATCATAGATTACAGAGATTAATTTTTGAAGTTTTGTACTCCTTGTAACTCCATTTTTATTTTCTTTACCAAATAGATCTTTAAATTTTTTAAACTTTTCCCAATTATCTAAGTTATAAGGTCGTGAGCTTTTAAGTTTTATTTTTCTTTTCCATTTATTGTTTCCGTCATAATAAATATCATTTCTTCTTGTATTTGTATCTAAAAACTCAAAATCAAAAGTATTAGGTATTATATTGATTTCTTCATCTTCACCAATTTCGTCAATGTCTAGTATACAGTGTATACTTCTATCTTCGGGCTTAATATAAAATTTATAACCCTTGGAATGATTACCCCAATATAAAGAATAGTATTTATGAGTATTATTTAGCGATTCCTCAATCTTTTGACATTTCAATATATCCTTAATTTTAGATGCTTTCACTTCTATTGTTAGTTTTTCTGTATCCTCTACATCCCTCCTAATCTTTCTTAAAGCTTTTACGCCGACATATAGCGGCTTTTTATAATCCTGCACTACTATTCCTATATGGAGTGGTAGTTTTCCATAAACAAATTTAAAGTTTTCATAATATTTTTTCATGACATTGTCAATCAAATTCGGCACATATTCAGCAGGTATAATAAACTGCCAGCTAATTGGCGTAGGTTCTATAATTGAGATATATGGTTGATAGTATTCAAATTTGGTATTATCTGTATACACAACAGATGCTATTACATTTCCATTGCCTGTAGATTCTTTGAGATTAAATTCCTTACCTGCTTTTAAATCGTTTATATAAGATATTAAATAAACTTTACCCTTATCAGCCCAAAAGAGAGCATCTCCATCCTGATATTCTCCATCCGGTATATTTTCATTTGTGTTCTTAACTTTAACATTTTCCCAATAAAATCTCTTTCTCCTGTTCTCCTCAATACCTGCAGAAGCACATAAATCTGATTTTATCTCTTCTAAAAATTCTTTTGTGCTTTCCCATATACGTCTTAACCTTGCTGGAGAAGGATTTTTTCTAAAGAGAAATTGAAGGATAAGTGTAGATAAAAATTCTATGTCTGAATCATTAAGGTTATTCCAATAAATTTTTCTCTTATCAAAATCTATCTTATGTTCTCCTTGATTTTTGTCTTTATCCTCTAATCTTTCACAAATAAATTCCTCCCATCTATCGCCAATAGAACGTTCAAGTAAAGTATTATAAATTTGTAAAATTAAATAATTTATTGCAAATATTTTATATAAATGACCTTTTGCGTTATTATCTTGTAAAGAATCTTGAATACTTTTATTCTTTTTTTTGTTTATAGTAATCATTCTGCTACTCTTATCAAAAAAAGAAAAATCCTCAATCCAATCTTCTACTAATAAGCGCTTTACTAAATCTTTATGTCTGCCTGTAACATTATCTATATTTTTATTCTTTTTTAAGGTCTCATAGACTTCATTAAAAGGTTCATAAATTCCTCCTGCATCATATAAAAGCAAAAATTTGTTTATCTTGTCTTCTGCTGTGTTGTCAATTTCTAAACTTTCTAGTTCTTCTTTTGATAATTCGCTTTTTATTAAATTTAATAAATCTTTTATCATACTAAAATAAGCATTAAAATCCTTTTCTCTCACCAACAAACTATTTAACATATCTCCATTTAACCAGTCATGCAACTCAAATTTCATTGTTATCAATGCAATTTTATCATTTTTATCTTTTAATTCATCTATCCAAATAGTTTCTTTATCTCTATTTTTAAACCATCGCTCAATCCTACCTTGCGTTTTTTCTTTTAGACATATATCACATATATTTTTATTTTCATCACTTTTATCTCTTTCAAACACTAATCTTTGTCCACAAACCTGACATATACCTACTGCCCTTACACTATTAGACCTTTCAATACATATATCATTTCCCTTTTTACTCAAATCTACTTTTAAAAAATTCTCTTTTGCTGCTTCAAGAAGATGTGTTAAATTCATTATGCCACGGGATGGTTTTGTAAGAAAAATCGCTGGATAAAATTCATCAAAAGATTTATCTTTAAAAATTTTTATAATTTTATCTTTTATCTCTTCTAAATCATCACTTAATTTTACTAAACTATTTCCATTCTTTAAATCTTCTCCTAAATCCTCGCCTACCAAGAAATAAACTCCTGTTTCATCTCTGTATATCTCATTTCCAATTGGATAATCATACTCTAAAAGTTTTTTAATTTCATCATCAATCTCATTCGATACTTCTCTATACCATTGTATTTGTTGAGGCTTATAACCTTTTTCTGCAAGCCTAAGTTTGTCATATTGTATACCAAGAATACGCCATCGGACATCCATTCGTTTAGGCAAACTTTGAATATTATTATTTTTTAAAATATATTCAGAAAGAGAAGCTTTAAACATTGTGGTTGCCATATAAGCTTGTTCCCACAATGATACATCGTTTATTGGAAATCTATCATCGCTCAATAACCTATAATATAAATTTTTAATTTTCTTCTTAATTAATTTAATTTCATCCCAATTAATGCTTTCTGAATCTAAAAAATTTTTTATATAACATTCCAAATTGCTAATTATATTATTTATTGTATCTTTGTCTAATGATAAATAAATTATTTTATTTTTAAGACTACCAAAAGAATTCGATAACCATCTATCATTTTCTGGCTCAAGCTTAGCATTATCATCTGGAAAACCTTTATCAATACCAGAGTTTAGGCTTTCTCCAATCCCATATAACACTTGCAATAAATATTTATTGTCTTTTTGACTTCGCCATTTATTACGCCAATTATTTAAAAAATCATTCCACAAATCTATTTCTTCTTCTAGTATTTTTAATTTTTTGTCCCTAATTATATATTCCCAATTAGACAGGAATTTTTTAATAATATTTATTTGCGATTTATTTTGTTTACCAGGATTGATTTTTTCCCATAAAGCTAATAAAGATGTTATCTCAGCTTTTAAAATCTCATCCTTATATTTCTTTAAATTTTCTAAATTCAACTCTCCCATTTTAACCACCCTTTTTCTTTTAGTCCATCACTTATATTAAATCTTTGTTAGTAAAATAATACTTAACTTCGGATAATTCAAATGTTCCCCATCCAAGTTTTGTTTTTGCTCCTATTCCAATCTGTGATACTTTTTCAATTGCTAATAAAAGATTTTCTAAATCTTTTTCAGCTTCGCTTTTTAATACTTCATTTTCTTTTAATATACCATCAAAAGGAATGTATATAATCTGCAAAAATCCTTCTGTACCTTCTGGAACCACTTCATAATAAATTGGTTGAATCCCTGCTCTTTTTCTTCTGTCATGGGGATTTATTACTTCTAAAGAAAGTCTGTCAAAATATGTAGGATAAAATATGGCTCTTCCTTTATGTGTTTGAAATTCTATTGTTAGGTTTTTATTATCTTTTTGAAGTTTCTCAGAAATTTTCTTCTGAAGAATAGCTTGAAGTTCCTCGTATGAATTTTTGTCTTTAATTTCACCTATAAAATCTTTGTCAACTTTCATCCCAAGTTCAAACAATATAAATTCTAAAAACTTCTCTTTAAATTTTACTAAATCTTTACTATTTTCCTTCAGATAATCCTCTACCACTTTTATACTTTCTGAGCCTGCACCAAATATTCGTAAGTAACTATCAATGATTTCTTTTCTTTTTTCAAGGTTGGCCTCTTCATTAATCAAATCTTTAAATGCGCTCGCTAAAGAACCTTTCCAACCGCTTCCTCTTATCATAGGTACTTTAAAAACTTTTTCTTTTAAAATAGGGTTTTGAATTATATAAAATTCATCATCATCTTTTGAGAAATATGGCTGTTTTAGCTTGAATCTTGCCTGAATGATAAATGAATAAGGCGGAAGTTTTTTTATATACTCATTAATTGTATTCAAAGTTAAAATCCCTGATATAAAATTGACATTTTTCAATTGTTGGTCATTTTCAAAAACAAAATCTTTATTTTCTTTCATAATTTCTTCTTTTAACCAAGTTACCAGAAAATCTTTTGTTGTCTCATTAGATTTATTTTTCTTTAAAAATTTAAAAAAATCATCCTTTTTATAGGCTTTATTAGATGAAATAAATGGAAAATCTTTTTTTAATTTATCGATATTAACTTTATCCGTCTCTTTCAACTCATTGTTTTCTTTATTTTTAAACAGGTAATTTTCTATTTTTTCTTCACTTTTGGGCTTAAAATAAAACTTACAATATGATACATAATGACTTAAACTTTTCACTTCATCAATATTTATTTCTATTAAAGCATCATACTTAGCCATTCCTATCACCTCTACTTTTTAGATGATTAAATAATAATTTTTGATACTTGTTGAATATTTTATCCGGTACTTTTTTGTTATCAAATGGATTATTGAAATTTATTAAATATACATGATAATCATCATTCTCTATCAAATTTGAAACATAAATACTTGAAGCAGCGCCTTGCTCCCCAAAGTTTCTTTTTCTGTAACGCATTTCTTCTTCTCTTCTCAAAAAATATTTAAAATTATATCCTAACACTTTTTTCCGATTGTCATATTTGATTTTTTCAATTTTATGTATTCGCATTATATCATTGTATTTAATGCCCTTTATATTAGCTTCTTTATCGTTTTGTTCTCCTTCAACTCTAATATTTACCAATCCAAATCCAAAAGAAAGTTTCCCACCAACAAAAATTATTTTATCTTTATAAAAATTAAAAAAACCTGATAAATAATTATCCCACCAATATTCTGTTGTCTTAAGCAATAATTTTACATCTTTATGTAAAACAATTTTGGAATCTTTTCTTTGAAAAAGTACACTTTTAATCCAATGTTCGGTGTTAATGCCATTCTCTTTAAAGGGAAAATTAAAATCTATTTCTTTAAAATTTAATTCTTGTTTTATAAAAGAGCTTATTTCTATATCTACCCTGCTTTTCCATCCTGTACATCCAAATAGACGAGAGGGTACAGATAACCCTAAATCTTCAAGTGATTCATCTAATATATTATCAAAACTTTTATTATCTCCTTCTCTCAACAAACGTTTTAAGAAAATTTGCTTCAATGTACGTTCTTCTTTAGGATTTTCAAGTTCTCCTAAATTATCTACAACTACATTATTGTTATTTAATTTCTCATTATTTCCATTTTTAACAGCTTTCCAATATACTGAAAACCAAAACCTTAAACTTCCCATTAAAGAAGAAGGTCTAACCTTACTATTTTCCTGCCAAGCATCTCCTGTCCATAATGGAGTTATTGTTTCTAAATGAACAGTAACTTCCTTCTTATTCATATGGAAAACCCCTTTGTAATAGATTTTAATTATATAAGTCAAGAAAAAAATCATTAAAAAATGATAGTCCTAACCTCCATAAAAAACACTGCCCAAAATTTTCTCATATAACAATATTCTACATAACTTTTTTAAATCCTGCTAAAAAATTGTATTTTAAAAAACAAAAATGTCGCTGATTGTCAGAGGTACATCTCTGGATTAATCAGCGACATTTTTCTCAAAAAACATATCTGATTTTTTAAAATTATTATATTTAAGTTGTATAATCCTTTTAATTATATTTCCCTTGTAAAACATTAATTCCTT
This sequence comes from Thermoanaerobacter sp. CM-CNRG TB177, assembly GCF_018588165.1. NCBI lineage: Bacteria > Bacillati > Bacillota > Clostridia > Thermoanaerobacterales > Thermoanaerobacteraceae > Thermoanaerobacter > Thermoanaerobacter sp. CM-CNRG TB177. The sequence goes on along the minus strand of NZ_JAFCAC010000044.1, from coordinate 93,858 downwards.
ATATACCTCTATGCCGTAACTACGGCACCATCAGAGGATGAAAATACCATTCCCTTTACGGGAAGCACGCAGGATAGAATAACCCCTTATGGTTGTTGCACCAGCTCTTCAATTTTACAGTCGCTATCGTTCAAATTTTAAAAAAGGAGTTGGCTCTTTCATGGATTTAGTTTACTCTCACGTTTGCGGATTAGATGTCCATAAAAAGAATGTCGTAGCTTGTATAATAACACCAGAAGGTAAAGAAATCCGCACTTTTTCAACTATGACCGATGACCTTATTGCATTAAAAGAATTTATTAAAGCTAAAGGTTGTTCTGTTGTTGCTATGGAAAGTACCGGCTCTTACTGGAAACCCATCTACAACCTCCTTGAGCTTGAGAATATTAAAATCCTACTCGTCAATGCTAAGCATATTAAAAATGTCCCTGGTAGAAAAACTGATGTAAAAGATGCCGAGTGGATAGCAAGTCTCTTGCAACATGGCCTTTTGCAAGGCAGCTTTGTCCCAGACAGAGAACAAAGAGAGCTTCGCGAACTTGTCCGCTATAGAAAAAGCCTCATTGAAGAAAAATCAAGAGAACTTAATCGCATACAAAAGGTTTTAGAAGGAGCTAATATCAAACTGTCTTCGGTAGTCTCTGATATCAACGGGGCATCCAGTCGTTCTATACTTGAGGCTATTATAAATGGTGAAGAAAATCCCGAAACCCTCGCTGAGCTTTCTCAAGGCAAGCTAAAAAATAAAATGGATGAACTAAAACACGCTTTAAAAGGCTTGATCAATCATCACCAAAGGATGCTTCTGGAAATACAGCTTAGACATATTGATTACCTTGATGAAGAAATAACAAAATTAGACGAAGAAATTAAAAATCGAATGCTCCCTTTTGAAAAAGACCTGGCACTGCTGGATACTATCCCTGGAGTCGGAAGAAGAACTGCAGAACAAATAATAGCCGAAATCGGCACGAATATGGAACAGTTCCCCTCTGCTGCCCATTTGTGTTCTTGGGCAGGGCTGTGTCCAGGTCTTAATGAAAGTGCTGGTAAACAAAAGTCTGCCAGAACTCGAAAAGGTAACCAAAAATTGCGAAGCTCTCTTATTGAAGCCGCCAGGGCTGCCTCAAGAGCAAAAGATACTTATCTCTCAAGTCAGTACCACCGCATCGCTGCTCGAAGAGGAGCAAATCGAGCAGCAGTTGCAGTGGCACATAGCATTTTAATTATAGTTTATCATATTCTCAAGCAAAAGCAACCTTATATTGAATTAGGTCCTACTTATTATGAAGAGAAAAAGCGTAATATGATTATTCGTCAATCTTTAAAAAAGCTAGAGTCTTTAGGTCTTAAGGTCACGGTCGAATCTGCGGTGTCTTAACTTTTAATTTAACTTTATTAACCATTCATTTATCCCATATTTTTACATCGGTATGGGTTTAATTTTTTGTTGCCTCTTTGAGAGACACTGTTTTCAGGATAGGTAGGCTAAAAACTTAACGCATGACAAGATAGAAAAGGCATGGCATGAATGTTTCAATTCCTTATAGGTAGGCTAAAAACGTCGATAGCACGAATTTTAAAAACAACTTTTTCACCGTTTCAATCCCTCTTAGGTAGGCTAAAAACTGGAGAGCTCTTCCCAACGGAGGAAGGAGCACTCCGGTTTCAATCCCTCTTAGGTAGGCTAAAAACGGGGGTTCCAGTAATAATTACAAATCCGCCAAACTAGTTTCAATCCCTCTTAGGTAGGCTAAAAACCTTGTCCTGGAAGAGGAATTGGCTTATGTCCCAAATGGTTTCAATCCCTCTTAGGTAGGCTAAAAACAAGTGGCTGGGTGGGAT
>NZ_JAFCAC010000044.1:0-91890 GCF_018588165.1 Thermoanaerobacter sp. CM-CNRG TB177 | reverse complement strand
TTTCCAGGTTTCAATCCCTCTTAGGTAGGCTAAAAACTAACGATGGATGTAGCAAGCTCGAATTCTCTTATATGTTTCAATCCCTCTTAGGTAGGCTAAAAACTATGGGGTGGCTGAAAGGTTGGGATGGTATTGATAGTTTCAATCCCTCTTAGGTAGGCTAAAAACGATCAGCTCCTTAGGACTTCTCCAGTCCTTTACCAGTTTCAATCCCTCTTAGGTAGGCTAAAAACTAAGTATATTGTTTGCAGCATTAATATCTCTATTCCACTTTCCTACACTCCTATAACCCAAAACGCTATTGCCAATGCAATTCCCCATAAAACTACAAAATTCTTTACTTTCTTATTGTCAAACCTTTGTGATACTTTTGCTCCCCAATATCCTCCTAAAGCAAATCCTATCATCAGAATAAAAGCAAAAGGCCATACTACTTTTCCACTAAAGAGTAAAACTAAACCGGAAGTGACATTTATAAAAAGTGAAAGAAGGTTTTTTATACCATTTGCTGTGTGTATATCAGTAATACCTGCTATGCCTAAAGTGGCAAGCATTAAAATGCCAATACCTGCTGCAAAATATCCTCCATAAAGAGAAGTAAGAAATTGAAGTATAAAAACAAATACTAGTGATTTTTTCTTTATATCTTCTCCTTCCTTTAGATTAAATTTATTTCTTCTGTCATTTAATGCTAAAATTATGGTCGCAAATAAAACCAAAAAAGGTACGACAAAATTAAAAACCTTGTAAGGAGTTATCATAAGAAGATATGCTCCTAAAATACCTCCAAATAACGAGGGAAATATTAAAATCTTCAAAAGATGCTTTGTCTTAACGGGTCTTTCTTTAAAGCCCCATGCACCTGTGACAGAACCAGTCCACAGAGCAACTGTATTTGTTATATTGGCAGATAGAGGATTTATTCCAACCCATACAAGGGCAGGAAAGGTTATTAAAGTGCCACCTCCTGCTATAGCATTAGTGGCTCCTGCTAAAATAGAAGCCACTAAAATTATTACGTAATTACTCATTAGATTATCTCTCCAAATTCGTCAAATTTAAATCTATAAGCTCTTGGAAGCAAATTTTTCTCCGGGGCTTTGTAACCTATCGCTACTATCATCGGCACCATTTTTTCTACATCTATACCTAAAAACTCTTTCATCTTTTCTTCACTAAAACCATCCATAGGCGTTGTAGCAGCTACCTTAAGGACTTCTTTTATAAAGTCATCGGATATTTCTTTTGTCGTGTCAAAAAATGTGCTATACCTTCTCTCTGTTATAAGTTTCTGACATTCTTTCAATACTTATACACTTTCCTTTTCAAATCTAGAATTACAAAGCTAACTTAAAAATGGTATGCCCAGTCTTTAAAAAATGCCGATAATAGATTTATGTTCTCTATAAAAGTATGAAATCCTTCCTGCTTTTTTGAAAAAAGCTTTAGAACAAACTTTTTTGAGTTATAATCGAAATAACAATGAATTTTTGTATATTTTTAATTTGTTTACTTTTTCATCCCCCAAACGTCTTTATTAATGAAAAGTCATAAGGAGGAGGGGTTAATGTGGCAGGATTTGTACAAAGCTGCATTCTATTATTTACTTAAATTGGGTGTACCACAGGCTGACGCTGAAGACATTGCCCAAGAAGCTCTGCTTTCCACATACTTGAATTTAGACGGCATTCAAGAAGGAAAATTAAAAGCTTATGTTTTGACTGCGGCGCGAAACAAATACACTGATTATCTGCGCAAAACCAAAAAAGATATGACAGTTTCTATTATAGATGTCTTTCCTCAAAGTACCTTTTCAGAGTTTCAACAGATTGAAAATAAAGAAGTAATAAAAAAAGCAGTTAATAGGCTTACTTTCAATGAGCAAAAACTCTTTTACCTTAAATTCATATTAGAAATGTCAAATGAAGAAATTTCCTCTTACTTAAAAACTAATTCCAATACAGTAAAGACAATGGTATGGAGACTAAGAAAAAAATTAAAAGAATATTTAAAAGAGGAGGAGAAAAGTTAAATGGGATCAGATTTAAATAAGCCAATAAGCAATATACCTTTTGACGAAAAAGCTTTTTTGCGCAAAGCTCGTTTTAAAAGCATACTTCGCATAATAATAATTTCTTTAATTATCGCCATAGGTGTTTTTGTATTAACCATCATAATTCCCGAAATGATGCTGCAGAATCAAGAAAACCGCATAGATAGCTTTTATCCGGGTATTGTTAAATTTACAGAACCTAATACCTTCGCAATTTCAGGAGAAAGTTATAATGTCAGGCTATTCGGGCGGCAAAAAGAATATTATCTTTTAAGGTTAATAGGAAATAAGCCTTATCCTGCCGGAATAGTCACAGTTGATTTTGATATCTGGGGAGGAGAACAAGTTAAAGGTGACAAGTCTTTTTGTGTTATAGAGTCAAATTCTAATGAGCTCTCTAGTTTATATACAGAAATATCCACTGTCATACCAGAAGGTACAAAAGAATACCTTGCTCCTTATGCCGTGCCAAAATTAAAATTTTACAATCCCGCAGTAAAATACGATAAAGTTATAAGAGAGTTTGATGTACTAAAAAATATACCTAACGATAATCTCGTTGAAATGGCTTTATCTTTTGACAGACCTTTAACCCACAGCGAAATTAAAACTATTATACCTGAGGATTTAAAGCTAATGTGGGGTGCCGTTTTAGTTTATGAAGAAAAAGATTATAAGCAAAGAAGCTATCTTGCAGAAAGATTGGTTGGAAACCCATATGTTAATAGCCCTAATGGCAAAAAAGAATTTTTAAAAGAACTGGAACGACTTAGCAATGTACAAAGTTATTTTTCAACTAATCTAAAAAGGACAGTGAATTTCTTAAAGGAAAACGGGATAAAATACTACGGCGTCGTCGTAGTGGGCCCCCCCGAATCTTTGCAAAAACTATCTTCTAATTCAATTATCACAGGAGCAGTTTTAGGAATAGTAACAGAACCATATTAAATTTCTTACTAACATTTTTTCACCTACATAAAGAGGTAATATACTACTTATAATCAAAATATTTTTCCAAAAATTTTTCTTTATCCCAGCTATGGTCTTTTGCTAACTGCTCCTCTGTTACATTGAAATAATCATATCTTACATTATCCCCTTGATCTGGAACAGGGTCATCCCATGTAACATCTACGTAACTGATTTTGCCGTCAATTCTTATCATATTCCAAGCATGAGGCATAGACCCACTATAATTAAAACCTGTACCAGCTACTCCAAGGCTATCAATCCCAGCTAATTGAGCAAGTAAATTAAAAGCTGCAGCATATCCTTGGCACACCCCTACTCCTTTTATCAAAACTCCATAAGCAGTATAAGATTCTGGTGGTATAGTGTTATTTATCAAATTTTCATAATCATATTTAGTATTCTTTACAATGTAGTCGTGAATTGCTTTGACTTTATCTATATCAGACATATCCGGTTTTATTATTTGGCTAATAATTTCTTTAGCTTTAATATATACTTCATCTTTCATTTTTTCCAATTTATCTTTAGGATATATATATTCAAATTTTATACTTACTTTACTTATGACATTGTTAAAACTATTTGCAGAAATAGTCCACTTATTGGCATAGCCAATTTCAGGATGATGTGCCAATACCAGATCTACAATATCCGATATACTGTTTAATATATCATTAACTGTACCACTACTTCTTACAGAATTGTAGAAAGAATTGCTAAGTGTAAAAGTTATCTCATCTTCATTGTTTTCAAGAGCATTTTTAATTAAAAGATACAAATCTTTTTTACTGGTTATATGAGAAGATGAAAAGGTCTTAGCTTCGTCAATTGCATTTTTTGGTGCAGTTATTAAACTTACAGCCGCTTTTAGATCGGAAGCAATTATTATGTGCCCATTTTCGTATATTACTTCATATCCAAGGGCCTCACCAACAAATCTTAAAGGCACATAGGTATAGCCATTTATAATTTGCGGCGCCACTACTAATTCATAACTTTTTCCATTAACTTTTGCAATTTTGTGGCCAATTATAAATTGTACAGTCGTTTCGCCGCGAAAGGCTGTAACCGTTTTAGTCTTCTCTTCCCAGTTTACCTTAGCACCTAATGTTTCAAAAAATGCCCGCATAGGAACTAAAGTTGTGCCGTTTTTTATAACAGGCTTTTGTTCAAAAACTACATTTTGTCCATTAATTGCAATTGTTATATTTGCCGCTTGTGCTGAAATAGGAATCAATATAGAAAAGGCTACAAAAACTAATAGTATTAAAGATAACTTTTTAAGCATTATATATATCACCTCTGAACTTTCTAAAGACTAATATTAAACTATACAACAATATTTCTCTTTAATAATTATACTAAATCTCAGAAAATCAGAAAACTTTCTTATGAATAATTCAACAAAAAAAGGACATAAATTATTGACGAGGGTTTGTTTCCTATGTTATAATAAAAAGCGCGCAGGGGAGTAGCTCAATTGGTAGAGCAACGGTCTCCAAAACCGTGGGTTGCGGGTTCGATTCCTGTCTCCCCTGCCATTATTGAAAAATCAATGTTTGCAGGCAAACTAACCCTCTCAAAAAATTCGAAGTTGTTGGGAGGGGTTTTATTATTCCTAAATTGCTACCATTCAGAAATTTAAAACTAATAAACTTATCTTAACGTTAATTTTACGGTTCTTCTGGTATAATTATCCATGCAATTAAATAAGCTAAAAGTCCAGTTCCACAAAATATTATTAGAAATGCCCAAATGAGTCTTATAATTGTTGGGTCTATATTAAAATACTCTGCTATTCCTCCACATACGCCTCCTATCATTCTTTGTGTTCTTGAACGATAAAGTTTTTTTGACATTATACACACTCCCTAATTTTTTATTTTCTTCTCTAATACGACCTTAATATGACCCTCAAATGTCAATTTTTTGTGGCTTTTTTACAACACCTCTTCCTCTTAAAATTAATATACCAGAGTATAATTACTCTTGCAAACAATTTATTTGTGGTAAAATATAATTAAAAATAATCAATGTGGGAGGTATCATCGTGAAAAGCTATAGAAAAGAGTTGTGGTTTGAAACAAAAAAGAGAAGAGAATTTATAAACATTACACCTCTTATAGAGGAATGCGTTAGGGAAAGCGGAATCAAGGAAGGGCTTCTTTTATGTAATGCAATGCACATTACCTCAAGTGTTTTTATAAATGACGATGAACCAGGCTTACATAAGGACTTTGAAAATTTCTTGGAAAAATTAGCCCCCGAAAAACCCTATGACCAATATTATCATAATAGTTATGAAGATAATGCAGACGCTCATTTAAAGCGTACAATAATGGGTCGAGAAGTTGTAGTAGCTATAACAGATGGAAAATTAGATTTTGGTCCATGGGAGCAAATCTTTTACGGCGAATTTGACGGAAAAAGGAAAAAGAGAGTATTGGTCAAAATTATAGGTGAATAAAAAATCTCCAGTTTCCCGGAGATTTACAAAGTCCTTTTATAATCTTCATTACTTATCTTGTCAGTTTCCTCTACATAACCAGCATTTTCATCATCATAGTCATCATCATAATTGTCCAAACCGCTTTTTGTCTTATTAAATCGTGCAACCTCTTGATAAGAATCCTCTGCATCAAATTGAATTTCTTCTTTTAAATCCTTATACCCCCATCCAAAGGGGTATTTTATCATTCTCTCTTCATTCGGCCTTGAATTCCTTAAATCTTTTAATTTCAAATCATTATTTTTAGCGCATTCTGCACAAAGAGCAGTATAAGGAAGGGCTTCTAATCGTTCTTCTTCAATTGGCTTATGGCAGTGAGTACATATGCCGTAAGTACCCATTTCCATCCTCTTAAAAGCATCTTCTATTTGCCTTAAAATATGTTTTTCGTTGTCTTTGAGAGCATAATTTTTCTCTACTTCATAAACTTCAGAAGCAAAATCTGCCGGATGATTATCCAAAAGAGAAAGTTCTTGATAATACTCTCTCTGTGCAATTCCGCCAATGCCATCATTGTAATTCATTTGATTAATTGTGCTTAAGACCTTTCCCTTTTCTTTTAATAGTAATTGTCTAAAGTGTTCCAGCTTTTCACTATCCATCATACCAACTCCTATTTAATATAACTTTTGATTTACAATCTTAACTATATCCGCTATAATACTGCCAATTAGAGGTAAATTTAACATCACCAATTTTTGAAGTATATAAAGAACTATTGCACCAAGTATTGTAAAACCTACTGCTATTCCAAAACCTCTTGCTACCCCACCTATAAAGTTTAACCACAAAAGCCTATAAGGGCTTTGCATAAGCTCGACGTAATCAGCAATTTTCATCTTCTCCATCATCTCTGACATTTGGTCCAACTGCTTTTTTATTGCAGTTAACATAATATTATTATTGTTTTTATATTCGTCTTTATTCAAGACTTTTTCCTCCTTACATTTAATTTTTCCAGTATAGTTTTCTTTATTACTGTAAAATAAAGCCTTTATAAACGTTTATTTATTCATTAGAAAAAATATGAAATCAATCTTGTATTTAATAATAGTTTATCTCAAAATATAATTCAAGTGAAGTGTTATTGACTTTTAATTTTGCACATATTATCATTAATTTAAAGTACAAATTGTAGGAGTTGATAAAATGGATTTAAGTTTTAAAACAAAAGTAGTACATACTGGAAACTACATAGATAAAGAAATTCCTCCAATGCCAAAAACTCTTCCTATCTATCAAACTTCTGTTTTCACTTTTGATACGTTGGAAGAAGTTTACGATTATCTTGGTGGTAATCCTTCAAGGTATATGTACACAAGACTTGGAAATCCTAATCAAACAGCAGTGGAAGAATTAATTGCCAGTTTAGAAGGTGCGGAAGCAGGACAGTCTTGTTCATCAGGAATGGCGGCAATTTCTTCAGCTTTGTTGGCAGAAGTAAATTCAGGAGACCATATAATCGCCGCAAAAGATATATACGGTGGTACAAACAGTCTTTTTAATGCAGAATTTAAAAGACTTAATATTGATGTAACTTTGGTGGATTTCTCCGATTTAGAAGCTGTTGAAAAAGCTATAAAACCAAACACTAAAGTGATATACATGGAAATCATGACAAATCCTCTAATAAGAGTTTTTGACGTAGTAGAAGTTGCAAATATTGCAAAAAAGCACAATATAAAATTGATTGTTGACAATACTTTTACAACCCCTTATTTGATAAAACCAATTGAATTAGGAGCCTATGCTGTAATACACAGCGCAACAAAATACATTAACGGCCACAGTGATGTCATCGCCGGACTTATAGCAGGTAATAAAGAATTTATCTCCCGCACAAAAAGAATCACACAAAACTTCGGCGGTTCAATGAGCCCCTTTGATGCATGGCTGGTTTTAAGAGGAGCAAAAACTCTATTCTTAAGAATGAGAGAACACTGTAAAAACGCAATGGAACTGGCTAAATTCTTAGAAAGCCATCCAAAAGTCAAAAAAGTGTATTATCCCGGACTTCCTTCTCATCCTGACTACAGCGTTTCAAAGAAGTTGTTTAAAGATGAATTTGGAGGTATGTTAAGTTTTGAAATAGAAGGTGGAGAACCTGAAGTAGATAAGTTTATGCAAGGGCTTAAACTTGTTAAATTTGCTCCTTCACTGGCAGGAGTACAAACCATGATAACTCATCCAAAATCCACGTCCCATAGGTCTCTCAGCAAGGAAGAATTAAACTCATTAGGAATTTCAGAAGGACTTATAAGAGTTTCTGTTGGAATAGAGGAGATAGAAGATATTATAAAAGACTTTAAGCAAGCTCTTGACAAGATATAAGAAAAAAAGTTTAGGGCTTTCCCTAAACTTTTTTTATATTTCATCTAGCGCTTTTAATACCTCTTCAACGTGTCCATCTACTTTTACCCTTCTAAATATTTTTCTCACAATTCCTTCAGAGTCAATGATAAAAGTTGACCTTTCTATTCCCACTTTCTTTTTGCCATACATGTTTTTCTCTTTGTATACCCCATATTCTGTAGACACTTTCGCATCTTTGTCACTTAGAAGAATAAAAGGAAGATTGAATTTTTCAATAAACTTCTTATGAGAAGTTTCATCATCTAAACTTATACCTATTACGACAGCATTTTTCTCTTCTATTGACTTTATGTTATCTCTAAAAGAAACAGCTTCTTTTGTACAACCTGGAGTGTTATCTTTTGGATAAAAGTATAAAACAACCTTTTTACCTAAAAAATCTGAAAGGGAAACTTGTTTTCCATCATGGGTATTTAAAGTAAAGTCAGGAGCCTTTTTACTTAGCTCTACCATGCTATCCCTACTTTCTAAAATTATTTTCTTTAGATAATTATTATTCTTTATCTAAATTATATCTATTCTCTTTAAAAAATTCAATAGCTTTTTATCTCTCTCATCAATTCTTCAAATTGGGAAAAGTCAAGGGACTGTTCTCCATCAGATAAAGCTTTATCGGGCTCAGGGTGGATTTCTACCATTATTCCGTCTGCACCAGCAGCTATTGCAGCTTTTGCCATCGGTATGATTAAGCTTCTTTTCCCTGTACCATGGCTTACATCTGCGATAATAGGCAAGTTTGAAAGTTCATGAATTACTGGAATAGCAGCTATATCTAAAGTATTTCGCGTATAAGTTTCAAAAGTCCTTATACCTCTTTCACACATGATGATGTTGGCGTTTCCTTCAATAGCAATATATTCCGCTGCATAAAGCCACTCCTCATATGTGGCTGAAAATCCCCGCTTTAACAAAACAGGCTTTTTGGTTTTTCCTACCTCTTTGAGAAGTGAAAAATTCTGCATATTTCTTGAACCTATTTGAAAAACATCAGCATATCTTTCAACAATTTCAACATCCCTCACATCCAAAACTTCAGTTACAACAGGCAAATTGAACATATCGCCTACATTTCTTAGCATTTTAAGTCCATCAATCCCTAAACCTTGAAAAGAATAAGGAGAGGTGCGGGGCTTATAAGCTCCTCCTCTTAAAGCATTTGCGCCCCAGCTTTTAACTATTTCTGCTGTTTTTACAAGCATTTCTTCATTCTCAACAGCGCAGGGTCCTGCTATTATAAGTTTGTCTTTACCCATAGTTATATTCCCAATTTTTATTGATATTTTGTTATTTTTGTCGCCAATTATTTTAAGGTTCATTTTCATCACCTTCATAAAACTTCTTTTAAGCTGGATACAAAACTTTTAACTTCCTGTAACATTTCAGATTTATTATACCCTTTAGCAATTCTTTCTACAAGTGCACTCCCTACAATAATTCCATCACTGAAATCTTTTAATTTTTTCGCCATCTCCGGAGTAGATATGCCAAACCCTATCGCCTTTGGCATATTGGTGTATTGAGAGACCATTTTCATATATTCTTCAATGTCAGTTTCAATGTCTTCTCTTGCTCCTGTGACACCTGTAATTGATACGCAATATACAAATCCTTTCCCGTTTTGCGTAATTAATTTTATCCTCTCTTTTGATGTTGGGGCAACTAAAGGTATTAAATAAATATCGTATTTATCTGCTTCTTCAGAAATATCTTTTCTCTCTTCAATAGGCAAGTCTGGAATGATAAGCCCATCTATCCCTACATCTTTTGACTCTTTTAAAAATTTTTGTATGCCATATTTGAATATAGAGTTATAGTAGACAAGGTAAACCAGAGGGATATCACTTTTTAACCTTATTTTTTCTACTATTTTCATTATATCAGGAATTTTTACACCTTTATTTAAAGCTCTTTGTGAAGAAGCCTGTATTGTAGGTCCATCAGCTAATGGATCAGAATAAGGTATTCCCAGTTCTATTATATCCGCTCCTGCTTCTTCCAAAGCCAAGACTATATCATAAGTCGTCTCTATATCCGGGTCTCCTGCTGTTATAAAGGTTATTAAGGCTTTGCGCCCTTCTCCTTTTAAGGCTTCAAACTTTTTGTCAATCCTATTCATAACTCCACCCCCAATACTTTCGCAACTGTATTTACGTCTTTATCTCCTCTGCCTGACAAATTTACAATGATAATATTGTCTTTCCTTAAATTTGGAGCCAGTTTCATAGCATATGCCAAAGCGTGAGCGCTTTCCAAAGCTGGTATTATCCCTTCTGTTTGAGATAAGTCCATAAAAGCCGCCAATGCTTCTTCGTCTGTCGCATATACATATTGAGCTCTATTACTTTCTTTTAAAAAGGCATGTTCTGGACCTACCCCCGGGTAATCCAGTCCTGCAGATATAGAGTATACTGGCATTATTCTCCCCTCTTCATCCTGTAAAAGATAAGTCATCATGCCGTGCAATACTCCTACAGAACCTTTTGCCATTGTAGCTGCATGTTTCCCTGTCTCAATTCCTTTTCCTGCAGCCTCCACGCCTATCAATTTTACCTCTTTATCTTCAATGAAGGGATAGAAAATTCCCATGGCATTACTGCCTCCGCCAACACAAGCAATCACATAATCAGGAAGTCTTCCTTCTTTTTGAAGTATTTGCTCTTTTGCCTCATCCCCTATTACTCTTTGAAAATCTCTCACCATAGTAGGATAAGGATGAGGCCCAACAACAGAACCCATCACATAAAAGGTATCGTTTATATTTGTCACCCAATCCCTTATTGCTTCATTTACTGCATCTTTTAAGGTTCCCGTCCCTGATTTTACTGGTGTTACTTTTGCACCTAAAAGTTTCATTCTAAAGACATTTAAAGATTGCCTTTTTATATCTTCTTCTCCCATGAATATTTCGCATTCCATTCCAAACATTGCAGCAGCTGTAGCAGTTGCCACTCCATGCTGTCCTGCCCCTGTCTCAGCTATAACTCTCTTTTTATTCATCCGCTTTGCCAATAAAATCTGTCCCAATACGTTGTTTATTTTATGGGCTCCTGTGTGGTTTAGGTCTTCCCTCTTTAGATAAATTTTCGCCCCGCCAAGCCTTTTAGTAAGATTCTCAGCATAATACAAAGGTGTAGGTCTTCCTGAATATTCCCTCAAGTAATACCTATATTCTTCCATGAAATCTTTATCCTGTTTAGCTTTTTCAAATTCCCTCTCTAATTCTATAAGCGCATTCATCACAGTCTCTGGCACATACTGACCTCCAAAACGTCCAAATCTTCCACTCATCGAATACCCCTCACTTTTTCAATAAATGATTTCATTTTTTTAAAATCTTTATAACCTTCTGTCTCAACGCCACTGGAGACGTCAACAGCATAGGGATTTACTATTCTTATAGCTTCCTCTACATTGTTTTCGTTTAGCCCTCCTGCCAAAATTATTGGAACATTCAATTCAAATCCTTTTAAAACTTCCCAATTAAATGTTTTTCCTGTACCACCGTATTCGTTTTTTGTCAAAGTGTCAAATACAAAACTATTTACTCTAAATTCTTTTGTTTTTTCCAAATCTTCTTTGTCTTTTATGCGTATTGCCTTCCACACTGTGAAATTTTTAAAATTATCTATATAATCCTGTGTTTCATCACCGTGAAACTGTAAAACATCGAGATTTAGTGTTTGAGCTATCTTTAATGCATTTTCCACTGGTTCATTTACAAAAACTCCCACTGTTTTAATCTCTTTATCAAGAAGGCTTATGAGGTATAAAGCCTGTTCTACCTCTACTTGTCTTTTGCTTTTTGCAAAGACAAATCCTACATAATCAGGTTTTAGCTCATTGGCATATTCAATATCCTCTTTTCTTCTCAGTCCGCAAATTTTTACTTTTACCAATTTATCCTCCTCCTTTTGCCTCCCTTACAAAATCAGTGATTTTGTCAATATCATCTATAATTTTCATAAAAGTCTCGCCAATTAATACGGCATCTACTCCCAAAGAAGCTAAATACCTTACATCTTCAGGTATTTTTATTCCACTTTCGGAAACAATTATTGTACTTTGAGGTATATATTTAATCAAATTTTCTGTTGTGTTTATATCTACATTAAAAGTCTTAAGGTCTCTGTTATTTATACCTATTATGTCACATTCAGCTTCTAATGCTATCGCAAGCTGCTGTCTATCGTGAACTTCCACAAGCGCATCTAAACCTACACTTTTAGATAAATTATAGAAAGTATTTAAGTTATCCCCTAATACGGAAACAATGAGAAGTACTGCGTCGGCTCCTAAAATTTTTGATTCATATATTTGGTATTCATCCACAATAAAATCTTTTCTCAAAATAGGTTTTGAAGTGACTTTTTTTACTTCACTAATGTAATTGTCATCCCCTTTAAAAAATTCCTTCTCTGTCAAAACGGAAATAGCGTCAATATCAACTTTCTCATACACTTTTGCAATTTTTACTGCATCAAAGTCTTCTTTTATAATTCCTTTAGATGGAGAGGCTTTTTTTATCTCTCCAATAATTGATATACCCTCTTTTTGAAGTGCTTTCTTGAAATTGCCAGAATAGCCTCCTTTAATTTCGTTAATTAGTTCCTCTACTGGCTTTATTCTTTTTTTCTCTTCCACCTCCTTTTTTTTGTGTCTCACAATCTCATCTAATACCATCAACTAAGCCTCCTTTGGTACTCCAAAATCTCTGTAAGCTTATCAAGAGCTAAACCCGTATCTATTAGATAATTTGCGACTTTTATTCCTTCTTTTAAATCTTCCACAACTTTTCCTATATATAAGGCCGCTGCTGCGTTTAAAACGACTATATCTCTTTTTGGGCCCTTACCCCCTTCTAAAATGTTCAAAATTATTTGAGCATTCTCTTTTGCATCTTTGCCTTCTAAGTCTTCAAGATTTGCATAAGGAATACCGTAATCCTCTGGGTCTATCACATAATCAATGACTTTGCCTTCTTTTACTTCACTGACAAAAGTAGGAGAAGTAGTAGTTATTTCATCAAGGCCATCAAAGCCGTGGACCACCATAGCCTTTTCAATTCCCAATCTTAAAAGTACTTCAGCGATTGGATGAGTTAATTCTTTATCGTAAACTCCTACTACCTGTCCTTTTACAAATGCGGGATTTGTCAATGGTCCTAAAACATTAAATACCGTTCTTGTGCCTAACTCTTTTCTAATGCCTGCTACGTTTTTCATTGCAACGTGGTATTTAGGTGCGAACAAAAATCCCATTCCTTTTTCTTCAATTAATCTTTTTGTTTTTTCTGGCACCATTTCAATGTCAAATCCCAATTCCATCAAAACATCTGCACTTCCACTTTTACTGGAAACAGCTCTATTGCCGTGTTTTGCAACTTTTACTCCTGCAGCTGAAGCAATTATAGCAACCGCTGTTGAAATATTGAATGTCTTCCCACCATCGCCACCTGTACCACAAGTATCTATCACGTAGTCCGAAGCAAGCTCTACTTTTATGGCGTTGTCTCTCATCGCCTTTGCAAAGCCTGTTATTTCTTCTACACTTTCCCCCTTTAATCGGAGTCCTATTAATATACCCCCTATTAAAGAAGGAGTTGCGTTCCCACTCATAATTTCATTCATAACAGCATAAGCTTCTTTTTCTTCAAGACTTTCTTTTGAAACAATTTTTTTAATAGCTTCTTGTAACATGGTATCTCACCTCCAAAAAATTTCTCAAAATTTCTTTCCCCTGCTCTGTCAAAATAGACTCTGGATGAAACTGTAAGCCATATACAGGGTACATTTTATGCCTTACTCCCATAATCACTCCTTCCTCTGTATAGGCTGTAATTTCTAAATCTCTTGGAAGGGTTTGTCTATCTATAACAAGAGAGTGATATCTCATTGCCTCTATAGGATTTTTAATATCTTTAAATATCTCTTCTCCTTTGTGAAACACGAGAGAAGTTTTGCCATGCATTATCTTATTTGCTTTTACAATTTTTGCACCATATGCATATCCAATCGCTTGGTGACCAAGGCATATTCCTAATATCGGAATTTTGTCCCCTAAACTTTTAATGACATCAACGCATATGCCTGCATTTTCAGGCCTTCCCGGTCCAGGGGATAATATAATTTTTTCGGGATTCAGTTTTTCAATGTCTTTAACAGACACTTCATCATTTCTTATTACAAATATTTTGTGGTTCATTTCTCCCACATATTGATAAAGATTATAAGTAAAGGAATCGTAATTATCTATAATCAGAATCATCAAAGAACCTCCTTAAGAGCCATTGCCTTATTTAAAGTTTCGTAATATTCCATCTCAGGAATTGAATCATATACAATACCTGCTCCCGCTTGAAGGTAAGCATAACCTTCCTTGAAGAGAATAGTCCTTATTGCTATGCACATATCCATATTGCCATTGTAGGAAAAATATCCAACAGCTCCTGCGTAAAAAGACCTCCTCACATTTTCAAGTTCGTCTATTATTTCCATCGCCCTTATTTTTGGTGCCCCAGAAACTGTACCTGCAGGAAGACAAGCTATAAGAGCATCAAAAGCCGTAAGTCCTTCTCTTAACTTACCTGAAACAGTTGATACAATGTGCATTACATGAGAGTAAAAATCTACTTCCATAAAACGCTCTATTTTTACACTTCCAAATTCACTGACTTTTCCTATATCGTTTCTTCCAAGGTCAACTAACATCACATGCTCTGCCCTTTCCTTTTCATCCTTTAAAAGTTCATCTTTAAGTCTTAAATCTTCTTCTACATCTTTTCCTCTTCGCCTTGTGCCCGCTATTGGATTTGTAGTCACTTTGTCTCCAAAAACACTTACAAGACTTTCAGGTGAAGAACCAAGAAGCTGAAAATCACCAAAGTCGATATAAAATAGATATGGAGATGGATTTTTTGACCTCAATCTTCTGTAAACCTCAAAAGGGTGCGAATTAACTCGTGCTTTTAATCTTTGTGACAGTACTACTTGAAATATGTCTCCTTTTTCGATGTATTCTTTTGCTTTTTTAACAATTTGGCAAAACTCCTCTTTTGTAAAGTTGTAATTCACTTCTTTTTCCTCTTGAGGTGAAAGGTCATGAAATTCTATGTTAGTTGATTTTATCTCTTGCAAAAGACCGTTAATCTCTTGTAAAACTTCCTCATACTCTACATCTTCATCAGGATATACGTTATAAACAATATAAATCCTGTGTTTAAAGTGGTCATAGCAAATAAAACTTTTATAAAACATAAAGTATACGTCCGGTATATTTATTTCATCAGGGTTTTTATCAGGCAGTCTTTCATAAAGTCTTATCGTATCGTAAGATACATAACCCACAGCCCCCCCTACAAAAGGAATATCAAGTTCTAAAGGATTATAAATAAGCTGTAAAACATTTTTTATCTCTTCAAGCACCATACCTTTTTTATGCTCTTCTCTGTCTGTGATAATTTTTATATCTCTGTTGTAACTTAAAATTAATAAATAAGGGTCCTTTCCTATAAAAGAGTACCTGCCCCAGTTAGTGCCTCCATTTGCACTTTCCAGTAAAAATTTGTTTTTGCCTTCAAGACTATAAAAAATGTTTATTGGGGTCAATTCATCTCCGTTTATTTCTACATAGACCGGAAAGACATATCCTCTTTTCTTGTGTTCGCAAAAATCTTCTTTAGAAATGTTTACCACTTTATCACCTCCTGAAAATTAAAAAAGTCACTCCGCCCATTGGGGCGAAGTGACTCGCGGTGCCACCCAATTTGTCCTGTATTACTAAAAAAAGCATTTCACCAAAAGGGCGAAATGCTCGCTCGTGCCACCTTTTTCACACAGGACCACTCTTTCGGGTACGGAGATTCCTCGATACCCTGTCTTTTTAACGGTAGACTACCGGAGACTGCTACTTAAAAGTTCGCAGCTCACCTCCCGGGCCCATTCAATATCAGCTACAGTACTCGGCTTCCACCATCCCGAGCTCGCTTTAACTAAACGCTGATATCTACTCTTCCCGCTCATTGGTTTTCAATCAGCACTTACTTTTATTTTAATAATATAACGCGTTAAATTATTTGTCAATATACTTTTTAATTTTTTCTTCCATCGTCACTCCTTGTGACCTGTAATCAATTTTCACAATAGAGATAACCCTATTGGCTCCTTCTTTTACACAGATTTCTTGAGCTTCTTTTACTATCTCTAAAAGGTGCTCAAACTCTCCCTCCATTGTAGTCTCCATTGGTCCCACCATAAAATTAACACCCGTGCTTTTTATATATTTTATGACTTTATCTACAACTTGATACACCTTTTCTTCAGGCACTAAAGGAAGTACCTGTAAACTAACATTTACAATAGGCACTTTCTCACCTCTTTAAACTTTTTTCAAAGCTTCTTCCAAATCTTCTATTATATCTTCATAATTTTCAAGGCCCACTGAAATTCTCACAAGATTTTGGGAGAATCCAAATTCCTCAAGCTTTTCTTTTGGATATCCCCTGTGTGTCATCAAAGCAGGCACCTCAATCAAAGTTTCTGTATCACCTAAACTCACTGCCAACTGACAAAGTCTTAAATTATTTACAAATTTATCTATTTCTTTAAGACCACCTTCTATTTCAAAACTTATCATCGCACCGAATCCTCTCATTTGCTTTTTCGCTATTTCATAACCTTTAAAACTTTTAAGACCAGGATACATAACGTTTTTTACTTTAGGATGCGAATGTAAAAAATTTGCTACTTCTATTGCATTTTTTTCATGTTGTCTCATTCTTATGCCTAAAGTCTTTATGCCTCTCAACATCAGCCAAGCATTGAAAGGGCTCATTACCCCACCAAATTCACACATATAATCAAATTTTAAGTAATGTATATACTTTTCATCTTGGGAAACTGCAACTCCCCCAAGTGCATCACCGTGACCCCCTATATATTTAGTAGCACTATGAACAACTACATCGGCTCCTAAAAGAAGAGGATTTTGAAAATAGGGGGTAGCAAAAGTGTTATCAACAACAATTTTAATACCTTTTTTATGGCACACCCTTGCAACCTCTTCAATATCTATAATTGACAGGTTCGGATTAGAAGGAGTCTCAAAATACACAACTTTTGTGGAGTCATCTATACTTTTTTCTAATTCGCTTATATCTGTAAGGTCCACTATTTTATAATTTATTCCATATTTAGTCAATATATTTGTCACCACGTTATAACTTGAACCATACAGAGTCTTATGAACTATTACAGTATCTTTGGGTTTTAAAAGAGAAAATAAAACCGAGGAAATTGCAGCCATACCTGAAGAAAAAGCTACTGCCCCTTTGCCATATTCTAACTCCGCTAATCTGTTTTCAAATAATCTTAAAGTAGGATTATTACCTCTTGTATAAACATAGTCTTGAGACTCAAAAGACATCACCTTTTCAACATGTTCAAGGTCATCAAAAACAAAAGTAGTCGTTTGGAAAATTGGAGGATTCAAAGCATTTTCAGGATTTCTATTAAACCTAGTCCCATGAATTGCCTTTGTATCAAACCGATAGTTTTTATCCGCTTCCATAATCGCTCCTCCTATAATTCAATCACTGCCCTATTACAACTACAATGACTTTGATCTAATTTTTCTTCTAAAAAAACTCTTATAAATGTTTTTATCACCTTTTCTTTGCTTAATTCTAAAGTATCCTTTATTTCATGTAATGTTATACTGCCCTTCATTCCTGTAGCCCAATTTGAAACTATTCCCACCGCAGCATAGCACATTCCTAATTCTTTCGCTAAAATTACTTCTGGAATATTAGTCATCCCTACTACATCGGCACCTAAATTTTTATACATTCTTATCTCCTGTGCAGTTTCAAATCGTGGACCTTCAGTGCATACATAAACTGCATCTCCTTTTATTAGTAAGCCTTCTTTTTTAGCAGCATTGTAAAATTTTGCTCTTAAATTGCTACAATAAGGGTCACTCATATCTACATGTCTTACCACTCCATCTTCCCCTTCAAAAAAGGTCAATGGCCTCGATTTAGTGAAATCTAAAAAATCTTTAAGTACTACAACATCCCCTGGCTCATAATTTTCATTAAAAGAACCAACTGCAGCTGTTGCATATACATATTTTACTCCCATTTGTTTTAATGCCATAATATTTGCCCTATAATTTACGAGATGAGGTGGCACTGCATGACTTTTCCCGTGTCGGGGCAAAAAAACAATTTCCTCCCCCTCAATAGTCACAACATCAATTTCCACTTCTCCATATTTTGTCTCTATCAATTTTTTTGACACCTTTTGTCCTATTTCGTAAACTCCAGTACCACCAATAATCGCCTTTTCCATTTAAAATGGACCTCCTTTACATATATAAATAACAATCAACCAGGTATTTTAAAAATTGACACTTTAACTTCTTAGTTTTAGTATGTTTTCTTTAAAAGGAGGTCTTATTATTCCCTTTTCTGTTATTATGCCTGTAATGTTTTCATGAGGAGTCACATCAAAAGCGGGATTGTATACTTCTATCCCCTCTGGAGCAATTCTAACACCGTTTATATGAGTAATTTCCTCAGGACTTCTTTCTTCTATTACTATTTCTTTTCCGCTCTCAATTTCAAAATCAATTGTACTAGTGGGAGCTACTACATAAAAGGGAACATTATATACTTTTGCAATTACAGATAACATAAAAGTCCCAATCTTGTTAGCAGTATCTCCATTTAAAGCAATTCTATCAGCTCCTACTAATATCACATCTATTTTTCCATCCCTTATTAAAGTAGCAGCAACACTATCAGCAATTAATTTTGCAGGAATCCCTTCCTGCACCAATTCCCAAGCCGTTAGTTTGCTCCCCTGCAATCGAGGCCTTGTCTCATCAACGTACACAAATATATTCTTACCACTATAGTGAGCCTCTCTAATGACTCCTAAGGCTGTACCATATCCTACAGTGGCAAGCGCTCCTGTATTGCAGTGTGTTAAAATAACAGCATTTTCTTTAATTACTTCGTTGCCAAACTTAGCCATTTTTTTATTAGTCTCTATATCTTCTAAATAAATACTATCTGCTTCCTTTTTTAAAGCTTGATATATATCTATTAGTTCTAACTCCTTGTTTTTCTCTATAACTTTCTTCATCCTTTTTACTGCCCACATAAGATTTACAGCTGTAGGTCTTGAATTTATAAGAACTTCTAAGGCCTCCTCCATTTTTTTAAAAAATATTTCTCTATCTTCTTTGAGAAATTCTTTAGCTGCCAGCACAACACCATAGGCTGCTGCAGCACCAATAGCAGGAGCTCCTCTTACTATCATTTCTTTTATAGAAAAATTTACATCACTATAAGTTTTGCATTCAAAAATCTCATAACTATTAGGTAATTTCCTTTGGTCAATTAAATATAAAATTTCATCTTTAAACTCTATTGATTTAATGTCTTTCATTTTTCCACCTCATCATCCTCATTACTTTCGCTAGTATATATACTAATCTTAAACATTTTTGTCAGTTGACTCTCTGAAGGTGATTTATTATCCGGTAAAAATTTTCTTTTTGTAGGTACTCTAATATTTTTTTCTTTACTTCTTGGCTTAAAGAAACAGACTTTTTTACTTTTTCTAAACTCCGTTATATTTATCCTTCCTAAAATTATTTTTTAACTTGTCCATAAGTTTTAAATTTTTCTAACATCACTTTCATCTCATCTTCAGAAAGAATTACCGGTTCTCCTATGGACTTTGCCTTATAGTACAACTCCGCAACATATTCAATCTGCTCACTTATATTAAAGGCATTTGGCAGGTCTTCGGCTCCCACTAGTAATCCATGATTAGCTAATAAAACAGCTTTTCTGTCCTTCATTGCTTCAAAAGCGTTTTCCGCTAATTCTTTAGTACCAAAAGTCGCATATTTTGCACATCTCACATTTGGTCCAGCTAAAGCTACTAAATAGTGAACTGGTGGAAGCTCCCAATTTAAACATGCAAGAGTAGTAGTATATACTGGATGGGTGTGTATAATTGCATTTATATCTTGCCTGTTAGCATAAAAAATTTTGTGCATTTCATATTCTGAAGAAGGCTGTTTATCGCCCTCTACTATTTTCCCATTTAAATCCATTACTACGACATCCTCTGACCGAATTTTAAAATAATCCATTCCAGAAGGTGTTATAGCCATCAAACCTTTTTCTCGATTATAAATACTTAAGTTTCCTCCTGTACCTCTAGTGAGATTAGAAGTTATGAGTTTTTTCCCATACTCTACTATTTGTTCCCTTTCTGATTGCATTAGCAACGTTATCACCCTCGATTTTTAAGCATTTTGTAAGATAAGTTGTTTGACAAGTTGTTCTGAGAAAATCATATAATATTGCAAATAAACTGTCAAGTTTGTTATTTTAGACAATTTTTCAAATCGATCGCTTTTGATTCTTCATTACCCATTCGTTTCATTTTTGGCTATTTTATCTAAGTAACCAATAAAAATCAAAATTTCTGCTACAATGTTATATAAATCTTCTGGAATATATTGTTGTATTTCTAAATTATACAATTTTTCTACAACTTCTTCATCTTTATAAATGGGAAGCTTTTGTTGCTGCGCTTTTTCAAGAATTTTATCAGCTATAAACCCTTGTCCTTTTGCAACTACCTTTGGTGCAATATCTTGAACGTCATATTTGAGAGCTACTGCTTTTTTTCGTCTCTTACCACCCATTATTTCACACCCTTATATCAATCTTTTGAAGTCCTGTTTCAAGAATTAAAAAATTCATGATTGCACTACGCGTCGAAGTTTTTTCCATTCTGTAATCAAGCTCTAAACTATACCCTGTAGCCTTTAAAGACTCAATTAAAATTTTTTCTTTGTCGTTTACCAATTTCAGTGTAGAGAGTCTATCTGAAATAAAAATAGCTTCGAACTTGTTTGAATAAACTCTTTTTACATAAACACCTATACATCCTAAGTTTTGAGTGTTAAGTCTAATCATGACTGAATTTGCTTTAAAATCTAATTCTTTTTTTCTATTCACAAAAAATTGAATTTCAAAAGAGTTATTATTTACATCTAATTTGAGATTAAATATATTCAAATAAAAGCTACCAAAGTCAAATTTTATATGACTCTTATCATTAAACCTCACAGTATCTAATATCTGAGCAATTTTGGACTTAGTTACTCTATTCTGCTGCAAAACCTTAAATAAAAGAAATACATCTTCTTTGGTTGGTTGTAATTCTTCTTTATAAAAATCAGCCAGCTTTTCTATAAATTTATGAATCTGTACCTTTTCTTTGAAGAACTCTTCTTTTGTAAGAGGCTTTTTGGCAAGAATTAAGCTCAAAATTGCTAAAACGTCTTCTTCATCCTTTGGTCGGATTGAGGTGTTCGAAAGGATATTTAATATGAAACTGTTGAAATCCTCCTTTAATATCCTCTCTTTGGGAATTATGAAAAGTCCTTTTTCTTGGTTGAAAATAAACAAAAAATCATTGCTTTTGAGACTCATGATGTCCTTACTTGCAAATTCTCCTTTTTGCGGCAAATCTAGTAGCTCACCATCTATTTCAAAAAAGGTATCTCCAACCTTTATAAGAAAAGTTTCCCCGTCTGTTTCTAATGTCCCTATAAAAGCTCCTACTCCTTTTACAAATTTCAAAAGAGGTTGCGGAATTTTTTTTGCTTCTATAAAAGTCACATACTGTTCCTTTTCTGCTTCAACTATATTAGTTGATAGGTTTAGATTGTTGCTTCTAGTTTTCGATAATAATAATTTAACGGGATTTTTGTGAAGGAGAATATCTCTGGTATTGAAGTTTGTTATAACAGCATTTTTATTTAGAAAAAAATGGGCAACTTTAAAAATTATTTTACCATCTTGATATTTAGGTTGAGTTAGCAAAACCTTGTCGCCCTGTTTAAAAGAAAAAGAAGAATTGTTTGTTGCAAACATTATTTTAGAACCCATTTTAAGCATCAAATTCTTCCCATCTATTTTTACAACTTCACAAATGACATCCTCTGTACTATTTGTTAAATCAAGTATCTCTGTTACAGGATTTTGTTTTTGGTAAAACACTATAAAATTATTATCAATTCCAGTCATCTTCCTCACCCAAAATTTTCTAAAAAAGAAATGATCCCTGTCGCAGCGTTCAAAAAGCGGACTGTCCTAAGCTTACAAAAAATTCTCGTAAATTTTTAGTCTGTAAGATTACGCAGTAGATAAAAGCATCAATTATCTTCGTATCAAATCTTTTGCCCTTTTCTCTACATTATAAATTACTCTTTCCACATCTACGGTTTTTATTTCCCTATTTTCCATTATTATTTTACCATTTATTATTACTGTATCCACATCTGATGCTTGAGCAGTATAAGCTAAAGCAGAAATTAAACTGTTGTGTGGATAAAAATGGGGTTTGTCAATGTCAATAATCACTATATCCGCTTTTTTTCCTACTTTGATGGAACCTATCTCTTTATCCCACAATAAAGCCTTAGCTCCATTTATAGTCGCCATTTTTAAAGCTTCTAAAGCCGGTACAGCAAGTGCATCGTAATTTAAAGCTTTATTGATGGTCGCAGCAAAATGAATCTCTTCAAACATGTTTAGGTTATTGTTACTGGCTGGACCATCTGTTCCCAAAGCTACGTTTATTCCCTTTTTTAGCATTTGATTCACAGGAGCAAAACCGCTGGCTAACTTGGCATTACTGGTAGGATTGTAAACTGGTGATACCTTCATTTCCTTTAATATTTCAATGTCTTCATCGCTTACATGAACGCAATGAGCCGCTACAGTTGGAACGTCAAATACTCCTATATCTTTTAAATGCTTCACAGGAGATTTTCCATACTTTTGGAAACTCTCTTTTACTTCTTGACTTGTTTCTGCCACATGAATATTAACTCCTGTATTTAACTCCTTAGCTAATTCTACTATTTCTTTCAAATAGGAGGGGCTACAAGTATAAGGTGCATGTGGGCCCACCATTACTTTGATTCTTCCTTCTGCTTTGTTATGCCAGGTATTATAAAGTTCTCTCGTATCTCTTAACTTTTCTTTATTTGCTTTAACATCACTCTCTTCTATAATACCCCTTGTCAACACTCCTCTTATTCCTACTTCTTCTGTTGCCTTAGCTACTTCTTCCATAAAAAAATACATATCACAAAAAGTAGTAGAGCCAGAATAAATCATCTCTATCATACTCAACAAAGATCCCCAATAAATATCTTCTGCTGAAAGCCTAGATTCAACGGGCCAGATATGTTTATTTAGCCAATCAAATAAGGGTACATCATCAGCATAATTTCTGAGCAAAGACATTCCCAAATGAGTATGAGCATTTATAAGACCTGGCATTGCGATTTTTTTTGTACCATCTATAACCCTGTCAACTTTCATATCCGGATTGATTTCTCCTATGTAAGTTATTGTGTCTCCTTTAATATAAATGTTAGTACTTTCTATAATAGTTTGTTCTCCTTCCATAGGTAGCAAAGCTATGTTTTTAATAAGTAAATTCATAATACACCTCCTAACAATATATTTAAAAAGGGGAAAAATCCCCTTTTTAAACTTGTGGTTGGTGTTCAATATGTGAAGCACATCTTGCGCAAATGGTTGGGTGTTCTTTTATAGTTCCTACTGTATCACTGTACATCCAGCAGCGTTCGCATTTTTCACCTGGTGCATGGGTTACTATAATTTTTAAATCATAATCCTCGCTTTTATAAGCATCTTGAGGAACAGTTTCTTCTGGTTGATGAAGTACCACTTTTGAAACTATGAACACATATTCGAGGTCATTAAATCTTTTAAAGAATTCATAAAGTTCTTGAGATGGATATATATCCACTTGTGCTTCTAAAGAATGACCTATCTTCTTGTCACTTCTCGCTATTTCAAGAGCTTTAGAAATATCTTTTCTTATGTCAAAAAGCTTTTCCCACTTTTCTATTATATAAGGATTATTGTATTTTTCTTGGACCTCTGGCCAATCAGCTAACTGAACACTTTCAAAATTATTTTGACTGTCGTGCTTCATATATGACCATATTTCTTCTGAAGTAAATGTAAGCACTGGTGCTATCAACCTTACAAGAGTGTCTAAAATAATGTAAAGTGTCGTTTGAGCCGCTCTTCTCTCTTTAGAAGCAGCAGGATAAGTGTACAATCTGTCTTTTAAAATGTCCAAGTAGAGGCTACTCATATCTACTACACAGAATGTATGAACCAGATGGAGAAAATCGTAATATTCATATTTATCAAAAGCCTCTGTAAGCTCTTCAACTACTCTGTTAAGCCTGTATAAAGCCCATTTATCTATTTCTAAGAGTTCTTCGTAAGGGAGCATATCCTTATCAGGGTCAAAGTCATAAAGATTGCTTAACAAAAACTTGCTGGTATTACGTATTTTTCTGTAAGCTTCTGTCATCTGTTTTAAAATTTCTTTTGAAATCCTCATATCTGAAGTAAAATCAGCAGAAACAGTCCAAAGCCTCAAAATATCTGCTCCATATTCTTTTATAACATCAGCCGGGTCAACACCATTTCCTAAAGACTTTGACATTTTTCTTCCTTCACCATCTACGACAAACCCATGGGTCAATACGTTTTTGTAGGGTGCTTTGCCACGCGTTGCCACAGATGTCAAGAGGGAAGACTGGAACCATCCTCTGTGTTGGTCTGAACCTTCTAAATAAAGCTCTGCAGGCCACTTTAGGTCAGGATGAGTTTGCAGCACAGCTGCATGGCTGGAACCTGAATCAAACCACACATCCATTATATCTGTCTCTTTTCTAAACCTTATAGAACCGCATTCACAAGTAATCCCTTTTGGTAATATCTCCTCAGCTGACATTTCAAACCATGCATCTGAACCCTTTTGCCTGAAGATCTCTTTAACTGCATTTATTGTATCATCATTTATAAGAGGTTTTCCACAGTTTTCACAGTAGAATATAGGAATTGGCACCCCCCACACCCTTTGCCTTGAAATACACCAGTCTCGTCTATCCTTTACCATGTTAGTTATGCGCTCTTCGCCCCAAGAAGGATACCAATTCACTTCTTTAATAGATTTTAGTGCTTCTTTTCTGAATCCTTCTACAGAAGCAAACCATTGTTCTGTTGCTCTAAATATTATTGGACTTTTACATCTCCAGCAATGAGGATATGAGTGAGTAATATGGCTTTCTGCTACCAATGCATTAGCTTTTTTCAAGTCTTCTTTTATAACCTTGTTAGCCTCTTCATAATACAGACCAGCATATCCTGGCGCTTTATCTGTAAAATATCCTTTGTCATCTATTGGATTTAAAACCTCAAGACCATACTCTTGCCCAACTAAAAAGTCTTCTTCCCCATGGCCGGGAGCAGTGTGAACACAGCCAGTACCCGCTTCTAAAGTCACATGCTCACCCAAGATTATTAAAGAATCTCTGTCATATAAAGGATGGATAGCCTTCATGCCCTCTAAATCTTTTCCTTTAAATAAAGCAACTATCTCATAATCTCCCAAGTGAGCTTCCTTTTTAACAGTATCTAACATATCTTTTGCCATTATATATACTTCGTCTCCAAACTTTGCAAGCGCATAATCAAACTCTGGATTTAAAGCAATAGCAAGATTGGCAGGAATAGTCCAAGTAGTTGTAGTCCATATTACAAAATAAACATTATTTAAGTCATCAACAATTCCTTTAAATTTTCCTAAATCATCTTTAACTCTAAATTTTACATATATAGAATCAGACGTCTCATCAAAATATTCAATTTCCGCTTCTGCCAAAGCAGTCTCACAGCTGGGACACCAATACACAGGCTTTAGCCCTTTATAGATATAACCTTTCTTAGCCATTTCCCCAAATACTTCTATCTGATTAGCTTCATATTCAGGGTTCAAAGTAAGATAAGGATTATCCCAATCTCCCCTTACTCCCAATCTTTTGAATTGAGCTTTTTGTTTTTCAATCTGTGAAAAGGCAAAATCCCTACACACTTTTCTAAATTCTGTAGGACTTACTTCATGCCTTTTAATACCCAAAGTCTTTATAGCTTGTTGTTCAATAGGAAGACCGTGTGTGTCCCATCCTGGTACATAAGGAGCGTAATAGCCTCTCATCGTTTTGTATTTCACTATAATGTCTTTTAACACTTTATTCATGGCAGTCCCAATGTGTATATCTCCATTAGCATAAGGTGGCCCATCGTGTAAAATATATTTTTCCTTACCTTTATTTTTTTCCAATGTTTTATGATAAATATCCATTTCTTCCCATTTTTTTAATATCTCTGGCTCTCGTGTTGGCAAATTAGCCTTCATAGGAAAATCTGTCCTCGGCAAATTAAGTGTCCTGTTGTAATCCACCGACATTACCTCCTTTTAAATATTATCTTTCAAACTAAAAAACTTCTCGTCAGGGACGAGAAGTTCGCGGTACCACCCTACTTATTAAGACAAAGAAAAACTTTGCCTTAATCTCTCATTTAAGATAACGGGAAACCCGGCACAGCTTACTCCTATTTCAGCCTGCAGCTCCGAGGTGATTTTCAGTAGAAACAGACTTATTGGCTCGCACCTACCGCCAACTCTCTGGAAGTCGCTTCTACTTACTCGTCCTCATCACAGCTTTTAACAATATTTTTTACACAATTATATAATACCATAAGTGTTTCGTCAATAGTACATATGTCCCGGAAAAGCTCAAGCAAAATGTCAACTACTTAGCCTTACCTACTAAAATTTTACACGACCTAGGAGTATATAGACTCAAGAGGTAAGAGCAGATTTAACTTTTACACCAGGAAGACTTCCAAGTTTACCAGTAAGAGCCCCTATTTCATCCGTTGTACCATCAACTATTAAAGCGATAACCGATACTCCCCTATCTTTATAGGGTATACCCATTCTTCCTACAATAATGTGGCCGTACTCACTCAATATGTGATTTACCCTATCCGCCACATTTTCTCTATTTTGAATCAATATTCCAACAACCCCTAATCTATTCTGCATCCTTCTCCTCATCCTCATCTGGAATCAATTCTTTCTCATCTATTGAAAGTATTGATTCCAACTGGGCTTCTAAAAGAGATTTAAATTTCGCTTTAAAAACATTTAATTGCTTGCGATATCTTTCTAACTCCATTCTTATTCTTACAACTTCTTGATTTGCCTTCTCTAATATTTTTTCTGCATTTTGTTGTGCATTTTGTATGATAAGTTGTGCTTCTTTTTCTGCATTTCTTTTCAATTCCTCTGCAGTATTTTGAGCAACAATCAAAGTATTGTTTAAAGTGTTCTCCATATTTATGTAACTTTGAAGTTTTTCATTCATTATATTAATTCTATCTTTTAACTCCGCATTTTCTTTGTATAACATTTCATAGTCTTCCATAATTTTATCCAAAAACTCGTCCACTTCCTCTTCATTATAACCCCTAAAAGACCGCTTAAATTCTTTATTATGTATATCCATAGGCGTCAGCATAATATTACCTCCTTTTCTTTTGTAACATTATATAAACCTTAGAATATGTACAGAAACGCGACCTTTTTTTGTATTACCTCTCACTTCTTCTAATCTAATTCTTCCAAAACCACGTAAAGAAATTACATCTCCCTCTTTTACTTCTGAAGAAGGGTCTTCTGTATACTCCCAATTTATTTGAAGAAGACCGGACTTTATAAGTTCTGAAGCCTTCGTCCTTGATATACCAAAACCTGCAGCTGCCACACTGTCAACCCGTAGTGAGGCTACGGTAGAAAAAATGTCCTTATATTTTATTTCAGGTTCTATCACATCTTTCAAGTCAATTGAATTAACTCTTACCTTCTCTTTCCCGACTTTAAAAAGGTTCATAAGTACATAACTTTCCACATCTTTATGTAACAATATGTCACATTTATCCTCTTTTACAATTATATCGCCTATTTTTTGTCTTTTTATCCCTAACCCTAAAAGTGAACCCAACACATCTCTATGAGATAGCTTAGAAAAATTGCCTTCAATTCTTACAGCGCAAATAGGGGTATCTTCCGGCTGTAAAAAATCGGGGTAAATAATTGCTATCTTTCTTTCTGCTAAAGGATATCCTCCATCTAGATTATAGTTTATATCTTGCTGTCGATACTTTAATATAGTTTTTTCAAAAATTTTTTGTTCAGAGAGGCTTAAAAAGTCTGTATATTTTACTCTTTTAGATTTTAAAACGCCTTTAATTATGTCTTCAAATCGGGATACAGTAAATTCCTTGTCCATCATATATACCTCATCAGTAATAATACTAATTTAAAAACTAAAGGACGAACTAAATACTGAATCACCAAAATCGCCAAAACTGGCGAAAAATCTATCATTAAATTTCTTCCAATAGAAGACCTAAATTGTAATGCCCTAAAAGGCTCAAGTATTGGTTCTGTCGTTACGATCACAAAGCGAGAAAGTGGATTTGACATATTCTCCATTCGTAGCAAAGATAAAATAACCCTTATCAATATAAGCCAATTTATAACTTCAAAAAAATAATCTAATGCTGTTAAAATTGCAAAATTTACAGGCAAAATCATTTCCTCCTTATCAATTTAGATTGTATAAAGAATTTACTTCATCTTTTATATCCCCTGTAATATCAAAATTCTCAGGCGCAACTAAAAATATATAGCCAGATATCTTCTTTATCTCTCCATTAAGAGCATAGGCTGCACCGCTTAAAAAATCCACTACTCTTTGAGCTTCATTTTTGTCCATCTTTTGTAAATCTACAATCACCGGTTTTTTATTTTTCAATTCATTACATATATTCATCACTTGTTCAAACTTTTCTGGCTTTAAAATCAAAACTTTTACTTGGGGCTGTGTATGAATATTGACAATTTTAGGCTTTCTATCGTAAGGTATGACAGGTTGTAAAGAGTCTACTTCTTCTTTCTCTTCTTCTGGCTCATCGATACCAAAGAAACTCATTAATTTATCAATCATTTTTGAAGACATTAATTATCCCTCCACATTATATTGTCTTTGCCCAAAAATAGAAGTGCCAATTCTAACAATATTCGCCCCTTCTTCAACTGCTACCCAATAGTCATTGGACATACCCATTGACAAAAATTCTACTTGTACATTATGTTGCTTAATTTCTTTTAGCTCTTCAAATAATTCTTTCATCTTTCTAAAATAGGGCCTTACCTCTTCTGGTGGAAGGTAAGGAGCTATTGCCATAAGCCCTCTAATTCTCATATTATCATATTTTTCCATTTCTTTAACAAAATTATGCATTTCTTCAGGAGGAATTCCGTATTTACTTTCCTCTCCACCAATATTGATTTCCACCAAACAATCTATTATGAGACTCTTTTGTTTAGCCCTTTTGTCTATTTCTTCTGCCAGTTTAATACTATCTAAAGAATGTATCAACTTAACTTTGTCAATAATGTATTTCACTTTGTTTGTCTGTAAATGTCCTATAAAGTGAAATTTTACCTCATTTTTTAAATAAGGATATTTTTCATTTAACTCTTGAACCTTATTCTCACCTATGTCAGTTATGCCACAAGCAATAGCCTCTTTTATAGTCTCTACACCGAAAGTTTTAGTAGCTGCCACAATTAATATTTCCTCTGGATTTCTGTTTACCCTTAACGCATGCTCTTTTATGTTTTCCTTTATTTTTCTTATATTTTCACATATAGTCGTATTTATCCCCCCTTATTTGCTCAAGTAATCCTCTCCATTTACCGCTATTTCGTCATATATTTTTAATCCAGATGTTTTATCAACGCTTTCTACAATTGCATATTTGCCATCTGTAGCCTTTATTACTACTTCTTTAAAAGTAGGAACTTTGCCATTTTTTATTACAAAAACTCCTTCTTTTCCTTCTTTTTGCACAATAGAAGAAAGAGGTATTTTAAGTCCATTGAACTCTTTAACTTTAACTTTTACATTTATTTTAGAAGTTTTATAAAAGTTGGGATATTCATCTATCTTCTCAATTATTCCTATATATAATTTATCGTCACCTTTGTAGGTTTTTATAACTTTTCCCCGCAATTCACCACTATAATTATCAATCAAAATTTTCACATTACTACCTTCTTTTAATAAGTCCTGTTGTTTTTCATTTAAAACCAACGCTAAATACCACTCCAAATTATCCACTATTTTTACAAAAGGGTAATCTCCTTTTACTTCTGTACTAATTTCTTTGGATTGAAAGTTTAAATTTTCAAGTTGTGTCGGATTTAAATTGAACATATTTCTTTCATTTAGAATACTTTCACTGCCATCAAAATAGTAACTTACAATTCCTGACTCTGGTGAATTTATAGTAATCGCATTTTTTTCTACATACTTTTCTAAATACTCTTTTTGCTCTTTTAAGTTTTCAATTCTTTGAAGTATTATTGGCCCTTTACTTAAAATTTCTTCTTTTTTGGCTTTTAAGTCTTCAATCCTTTTTTGTATTTTATCTGCATCAGGGCTATTTTGCTGTATCGCATTTTGATAATTTTGCTCTTCTGTCTTTATCATGTTGTCTAATTTTTGAATATCTGAATAAAAAGGTATATTAGTATCCTGATTTTTTAGTTCTCTGTCTATCTCTTCTAATTGATGTAGTTTTTCTTCATCAAAATCGGCAGAATAAACTTGCACAATAGGAGTACCTTTCGGAATTTTTTCTCCACTTTGTACAAGTTTTTTTATTTTGCCATCGAAAGGAGCATTTATCAACATTTCATTCTTTATAACATATCCTTGGGCATTAAAGGCTATTAAAATACTTCCATAAGTCACTACTGTAGTTTTATTTTTGTTTGCAAAAGTCGTTATTCCTACTTTACTTATGTAAACTATCACCAATAATATAACTACAATTTTAGCTAATTTTTTCACATCTCTCACCTATCAATATATTCTATATAAATGCCGATTTTCCTTCTACAAATTTATGCATATATTCATTTTATCACAGTTTTCGATATTTTTATAGACAAAATAAGGAGATGGTGAATTGCCCATCCCCTTATTTTTTATTCTACCGGTTCTAATCTCGCAGTAAAATGCCTCAATATTGGCGGCTCATAAGTAAATCTATAAGAGAAATTTTAGGTAAAACAGTATAATTGTAACTAGAGGGATAAATAAATTTGTACGCCTTACAATTCCAAGGAGAGTTTACGAGAAAAATTTATTTATGAGCAACGACTTCTATTTCTATAAGAGCACCCTTAGGAAGACTTTTTACTTCAACTAAAGAACGGGCAGGTGGATTGTCTTTAAAATACCTTCCATAAATTTCGTTAATTTTAGCAAAATCCCCCATGTTAGTGACAAATACAGTTGCCTTTATAACATTGTTAAGGTCCATCCCCGCAGCTTTTAAAATCGCTTTTATGTTCTCTAAAACCCTTTCCGTCTGCGCTTCGATACCTCCTTCTACAAGTTCTCCTGTAGCAGGATCAATTGCTATTTGCCCTGATGTGTACAAAAAGCCGTCTATCATTACAGCTTGCGAATATGGTCCAATAGCTCTAGGGGCGGTATCGGTGTTTATTATGGTTTTCATTTATTTTCATCCTTTCAGTAAAAGTGTTATACAATATGTAAAATCTGAATACACGAAATATTATATCATTAATATTTATGGCTTATCAATATTTTTTTAATGATTATAAAATTTTTTGCACTCCTTTGTTGTCAAAAATTTTAATATTAAACCCCATACTTAGCCCTACTTCCCCTCTCTGCACTTCCCAAAAAATACATTGAAAAAGGAGAGGTGAGAATTCCGCCTCTCCTTTTTTTATTTTTTTAAATTAAAGTAGGAACAACGACAAAGCGAGAACTGTGATAATTGTTACAATTCCCATTATTAGAGTTGCAACAGTTTGAGTCTTGTATGCAGTTTTAACATCTATTCCACCAAATTGAGAAACAACCCAAAAATAACTATCGTTTGCATGGCTAACGGTCATAGCACCTGCACCTATTGCCGCAACCACAAGGGCCTTTGCAATATCTGAAGTAAATCCTAAAGATGGTAGTAGCGGAAGCATTAATGCTGATGTTGTTATAATGGAAATGGTCGAAGAACCTTGTGCAGTTTTAATTGCTGCTGCAATAATGAATGGCAAAAACATACCAAGATTTAATCCCGACAAAGTTTGTCCGAGATAATCACCTACTCCTATTTCTTTAATTACATTACCTAATGAACCACCTGCTCCAGTTATAATTAATATTGTTGCTGAATCCTTTATTGCTTCGACAATCCAGGAATTTAATGTTTCAGAACTTAAATTTGGTAAAAGCAAAAATGCAAAGAACATACCTATTAAAAGTGCATTTACAGGTGTTCCTAAAAATACAAATAGTTTATAAAAAAAGCCCTCTCCAAATGGTTCACCTGGGAACTTTGCGATTGAGCCAAGTGCCATTAAAATTATGGGAACAACAATTGGGGCAAATGATTTCCAAGCATCTGGAAGTTTGCCGTATTTTTTTAAAACTTCCTCATAGCTTATGCTTTCATCAATATTAGCTTGATATTTTGAAGCAACTTTATTAGCAAATATATTACCTGCTATCATTGCTGGTATCGCTACCAAAAGTCCTATTAAAATAACCAATAAAAGATTATTAAGTTTAAGATTGGAAGCAGCCGCAATTGGACCTGGAGTCGGTGGAACTAAAACGTGTGTTGCATAAAGTCCTGTTGAAAGTGCTACAGACATTGCAACAAGAGATGTTTTCGTTTTCTTTGCTAAAGCTTTGTTCAATGAAGAAAGAATTATAAATCCACTATCACAGAAAACAGGTATAGAAACAATGCAACCTATGATACTCATTGCTATTGTAGGTCGCTTTTCTCCTACAAACTTAATAATTGTTTCAGCCATTTTGATTGCAGCACCTGATTTTTCAAGAATGGTTCCTATGATAACACCAGCTATTATTACTATTCCTATGCTTGTGAGTGTGTTACCAAAGCCTTGAGAAATTATCCCTGCAATTTTATCAGATGGCATAAATGCTGCAAAAGCTAAAAAATATGATGCGAAAATAAGGGCTAAGAATGGATGAAGTTTAAATTTTGCTGTTGCAATTACGATAAAAAGTATAGTCAAGAATAGAATAAAAACTAAATATGGACCTGACATTAAAAACCCTCCTTTATTTTTTTAAGCCTTTATGGCTTTGATTAACCTAAAAATTCTCTCAGCAGATTTTTCTAATAATGTTGGTGCGTTTTTTATGGCATCTTCAAGAAACATTGGTTTTTCCATAGTTGAAAAAACGCTGCTAACTCCAATCTCATAAAGTTTTTCTATATCTTCAACCGTTCCTGCTATTACAATAAGCGGTTTATTATGCTTTTTGCACAATTTAGCTATTCCTGAAATTGTTTTCCCAAACGCTGTTTGAAAATCTATTTTTCCCTCACCGGAAATTACTATATCAGCTTCTTTTATTTTTTCTTCAAGTTTTAATGTTTCAGTTATTATTTCTATACCACTTTTTAACTGCGCATTTAAAAATGCCATAAGTCCTGCGCCTAAGCCGCCTGCAGCACCTGAACCTGGAACATCTATTATTTTTTTATTAAAATACTTTTCTAAAAGTTTACCATAATGTTCAAGGTTTTTATCTAAAACTTCTACCATCTCCTTTGTAGCGCCCTTTTGGGGACCGTAAACTCTTGACGCACCATTTTCTCCAATTAAAGGATTTGCTACATCGCAGGCTACAATAAACCTACATTCTTTTAATCTATCATCAAGATTTGAAGTATCTATTGAATAAATTTTTGAAAGTGCGCCTCCTCCAAGACCTATTTCTCTACCATCTTTATCATAAAATTTAACTCCTAACGCTGTTGCCATGCCAGCACCACCATCGTTTGTTGCGCTTCCACCTATTGCTATAATGAATTTTCTGCAGCCTCTATCTAAAGCATCTTTTATAAGCTGACCGGTTCCGTATGTTGTTGTGATCATGGGGTTTCTCTCATAATCCTTCAAAAGATAAAGTCCTGAGGCAGCAGCCATTTCTATAACTGCTGTTTTGCCATCACCTAATATTCCATAAAAGCTTTCAATATCTCTAAATAAAGGATCTTTTACATTTGTTTTTATTATTTTTCCTCCAGTTGCATCAACTAATGATTCAACAGTCCCTTCGCCACCATCTGCCATAGGGACTTTCTCAATAACGGCTTTTGGGAAAACCTTTAAAATTCCTTTTTCTATGCTATCTGCAACCTTTAAAGCGGATAAACTTTCTTTGAATTTATCGGGAGCTATAAGAATCTTCACAACATCACCACCAAATATCATCACTACGATTTTAACTTTATCATAAAACTTGTTTATTTAAAATATTCAAAAAGAACAATAGTTTGTTATAATTTCTATATAATTTTTGTGCATAAATAATAAAACCCCTCATCACTCAAGGGGATAATTGATTAATCAATATTGATATATAAACTTTCATACAAACATAGGGATTTGTTATATCTACATTAAATTTTTCTTTTATCTTATTTAATCTATAGGTAAGAGTATTTCTGTGAATGAAAAGTTTTTTAGAAGCAAGATTTATATTCATCCCGCTTTCAAAATAAACTTTAATAGTGTTTATTATATCTTTGTTTTTCGAATTTAAAATATCTCTATATTCTTCAAAGAATACTTTGCTATTGTTAATGGATAAGCTATGAATCAATAGTTCTATTTTATAATCTTTAAAATCTAAAATATCTTTATCAATCTTTCTCCCAATATCTATTAATTTATTTGCAATTGTAAAAGAAGTATGATAGTTTTTTATATCTTTACAATCTGGACCTATTCCTATGATGCAGGAAAGATTAAATTTCTTTTTAACCCCTTCTTGAAGTTCTTTACAGAAAGGCATAGGGTTTTTAGAGCTCAGCATTATAACAAATCTATCTTCGTTAAAGTTAAAGACTATCTCATCGTGATTTAATTTACTTTTTATAAATTCTACAATGTTTTCCTTTAATTCTTGAATATCTATCTCTTTTAAGTTTTTGGATAAAATAAAATCATTAAAGCCTCTAATATCAGCAACAATTAAACTTCTCTGCTTTTTTATATCAAAGCCTATAAGTTTAGCTCTGCTTTCTAAAATTTTTTCTTCCTCATGCCCTATATTAGGATGATTGAGAATTTCTTTAATGAAACTTACCATTGCTCTTGAATGTAATGTTTCATATTTTTTATTCTCATATTCTTGGACCATAAGCTCAACTAATTCCTTAATTATTCTGCCAAAGCCAATTATTTCTTTTGGTTCACCCGTAATTCCAACAACACCTATTACTTCACCATTATAAAACAAAGGAATGTTTATCCCTTTTTTAGTTCCTTTGTAATATTCTATATTGCTATCATCTATAATAACATCAATCTTTCTCGAGGCTGCAATTTTTGCCCCTTCATGGAAAGAGCCTATCCTTGTAGAATCTCCTGATGCTATAATTACCCCTTTTGTATCCATAATGTTTATATTTTTGCCAAGAATATTCATAAGCCTATTTACAATCTTTTGATAATCCTCATGACTGAGCATAAGCATCCCTCTTAAAAATTAATTGACTATAGTGATACCCTCATTTACCTTCAAGTGAAATTAGCGCTGCTCCAAGTGCTCCAATAATCTGTGGTTCAAATGGAATTATAAGTTTTTCGCCGAGCCTGCTTTCGATGGCATAAACTACCCCCTGATTTTTGGCAACGCCACCTGTCATCATGTATTTCCCTTCTCTCCCTATTCTGTCGACCAGGGAAACTGCTTTTGAAGCAACGGCTTTATTGAGGGCATGTATTATATCCCTTTGATCCTTATTTTGGGCAATAAGAGATATTACTTCCGATTCTGCAAATACAGTGCACATACTGGTAATCGTGATATTTTCTTTTACTTCCTTATGGACTTTTGCCATTTCTTCTATTGAAATGCCTAACGTTCTCGCCATTACTTCAAGAAACCGGCCTGTCCCTGCTGAACATTTGTCATTCATCACAAAATCAATAACATTGCCGCTGTCATCTAACCTTATCACTTTGCTATCCTGTCCACCTATATCTATAACAGTTCTAATAGCATTGTCTATAAAAAATGCGCCTTTTCCGTGACAGGTAATTTCAGTTATAATTCTATCTGCAAAGGGAATGCTTACTCTTCCATACCCTGTTGCTACTATTGATGTAATATCCTTTTTTTGAAGGCCCGC
Source organism: Thermoanaerobacter sp. CM-CNRG TB177 (assembly GCF_018588165.1). Lineage (NCBI taxonomy): Bacteria > Bacillati > Bacillota > Clostridia > Thermoanaerobacterales > Thermoanaerobacteraceae > Thermoanaerobacter > Thermoanaerobacter sp. CM-CNRG TB177. The sequence goes on along the minus strand of NZ_JAFCAC010000044.1, from coordinate 55,698 downwards.
ACTGTTTAAAGCAATTTCAAAAGCTTTAAAAGCACTTTCTAGAGCTTTAGGACCTGTTGGAATAATAGAATATGATATTACGTTTTTGTTTTCGTCGATTATGACTACATTTGTAGAAGTAGAGCCACTATCCACTCCTACAAAATATCCTTTCTTGGCTTTCTGTTTTTCCATCTTTTTAATACCGGTTGATTCCAAAAAGGCATCTATTCTTGTTAAAATCTGTCCGCTATTTGAATCGTTATAGTCAGTTTCAATTTTTAAAAGTGGGAGGTCTGTTTTGCTTTTGAGCTCAGCATACTCATAGGAATAAAAATCACAGAACTTTATAGTATTGTATATTATCCCCTTCAATTCTTTATTGATTAACTTGCTTCGATCTTCTGCCATTCTCATACAGGGTGTTAAATTAAGAAGCGATTCCGCGTAGCTTTTTAATAAATTATCTTTTGCTTCGATATCGAATACTCTTTCTTCACCTGTGCAGGTAAAATTTATTACCTTTGCTGTACAAGAATTTGTGATTTTTTCTATAACATCATCTTTAAGCCTCGCACCTAATATAGCAATGCTTTCAGTGGATTTCTTTTCTTTATTAAAAGACTTGCTTTCTAGAATTTTTAGCAAACTTTCTTCAGCAAAATTCTTGTTTTTAAAGGCCTGATACGCTTCTATAAATTCAATTATTTCATTGTAAAAAAGATCTATTGCGAGAGGATCTTTTTTTCTGGGGAGGTCTAGAAGATGGATAAATTTTACTTTATCTTTTAACACATCATAAAGTCTTTTTATACTATCACAACAGGCAGTTAATACAACCTCTTCAATATTATTTTCAATTATATTTTCCAAAACCCCTTTTGCAAAGCTGCACATATTTGAATGAATCAGTGCTTCAGCACGCTGATGAGACTTATATCCTGGATCAAGTCTTACCGGTTTTTCTCCAAAAGCTTCTATTATTTCTACAGGCGTGTATTTGCAAATATACCCTATCAATTTTTCACCTCCAGAAGGATTACTAAAGCATTTCAAGAAAGGCTTCGAGCCTCGTCCTATTCTGTCCCTCTTGATTATTTCTTTTGTCTACACAATCCCCATCTAAATAAAGAAATGGAATACCCAATTCTGAGGCAAGATTTTTAATTATAAACGTTCCACCCATGGACTGCTTACAGCCCAAATGACAAAACTGTATAATGCCGTCTGGCTTTATTTTTTCTATCAGTTCTTTGATTCTTGCAACTTTTCTATTTATTTCACCATTAAAAGAGTTTAAGATAAGCTTTTCAGCAATTCCTTTGAATGGGTCGTTTTCATCAATTTCCTCAAGAAAATCATAATTCAAATCACTACCAGCAATGTGAAATTTATCGTTGAAATTAAAGTAATCTTTAAAATTTTTCTCAAACATAGGAAGAAGGTGTATAAAAAATATGCTTTTTCCACTTCTTTCAGGAGCTCTTTTTATATCCTCCACTAACATCTCATAAAAATGTAATACTTCCTTACTTCCAATGAATACATGGGATGCAAAGAGCATGTACATTTCAAAGGTCATAGTAGGTATAAATCTTTTTTCTCCCGCATAATTTAAATATTCTTTCATAAGTGCTCTTGTTTTATTTTCTGTTCTTACAACTTCCCTCAATTTATCAATATCAAGCTTTCTATTAAAAACTTCCTCAATCTTTCCCGCCACTTCTAAAAGCTGTTTTTTTACATACACTACGGCATCTTTAGAATATTTGTAGGGAATATCAATAATGTACAGTGGAACCCCGTGTTTTTTTGAAAGATACTTGAAAGTAGGTATATTTGCATCACAGATCATAGAAGTGGTCATCATAAATTTAGGTTTTTTGAGAATATCAAGTTCACTGGCTCCTATAAAAGTTTTATGGTAACTGCATAAAGTATTTGACATGCCTCTCGATTCGGCAGTATCAATAAGATAATCTTCGATGAAGAAGCCTGACATGAAAGAAGAATATGCTTCAATAAATAAGGGCTTTATGTCTATAGCAATCAAAAATTCAGATGGTGCAAAGATGTTTACCCAAGCAGAATTTTGAGGATTTGCTAAAGAATCTTTTATGCTCTTTATAGAATATTTATTTAGGTAATGAAGAGATTTGGGAATCCTCTTGTCTTTGAAAAAGCTCACATAATAATAAGCAGCGGCAAGGCCAAAGTTTATTAGCTTATTTACTTTTTCAGGTCTATTCATATTCTCTTTTATAATATTGGTATAAATCTTTATTGTATCCATTTTATCACTACCCCATAAACTCCCTTTCCTTACAGAAGTGGTTTTTTCTCCAGTTGATATTTATTTCTCATCTCGTAAATAATTTTGTTTTGCCCTTTCTCCAAGCATTCTTTCTTCCTCATTTTCAGGCTCAATAAAGTAACATTATGCGGCGCTGGTCTTCTATTTTCATCTACATGAATAAAAGTAGCAAACCCTAAGATGCACAATACTTATTTCATTCATCATTTTCCCTTCTTTAAATTAATTCCATTCATTGGCAAAAGAATAAAATTCCTTAATTCAATATTACTACAGTTTTTAAAATTTTACATTGTTATGTTTACTAATTAATGTTTTCACTAAAAAGTTTTTAAATCCCTGTATAAAAAATCTTTAAAATAAAATCGCCTACCTCCTTTTCATTTAGAGGTAAGCGGTACTATGCTGTAAGCACTGGTCTGAGTGGGGGGACTTGAACCCCCGGCCTCCAGAACCCCATTCTGGCGCGCTACCAGCTGCGCCACACCCAGAAAGAAACTATGTTCAGCTTTTATTATAAACGAGATAAAAGAAAAAATCAATAGTTAAATGATTATAAAGATTATTCCGCCTCCGCTGTCATTCACTACTCTTTCTAATGTATCTCTCAGTTTATGACTTAAGTTTTCGGGAATGGTGCCAATCTTGTTTTGCATTCCCTCTTTTACAAGGTCACTCAAGGTCTTGCCAAAAATGTTAGATTCCCAAATTTTTTCTGGATCGCTCTCAAACTGTTCTGTCAAATATTTTACAAAATCTTCACTTTGCTTTTCTGTTCCTACAACTGGCGATACTTCTGCCGTAATATCAGTTCTAAATATGTGATATGAAGGAGCAGAAGCTCTAAGCCTTACCGCAAATCTCCCACCTTGCCTTACTATTTCGGGTTTTTCAAACTTCATGTCATCAAGGCTTGCAGGTACCACTCCTACACCTGTTTTTTCAGCTTGTAAAAAAGCATCTTTAACTCTATCATACTGTCTTTTTGCATAAGCCAATTCTCTCATCATTGTCATTAATTCTTTATCACCCTGAATTTCAAGTCCGCTTTCATCACTTAATATCTTAAAGAATAAGCCTTCCTGGGTTTTTATTTCAACATTTGCACAGCCTTCACCTGGAGTTATCTTCTTTATAAACACCTCAGAAAAGTTTTCATTTGCTTTAAGACCACCAACTAACTTAGGTATATCTCTTAATCTAAACAAATCTTTTATGTTTTCTTTTACTGTTTCCATTATATTTTGCTTAAGCCAATGACTTTTATCAAGAGCATCTACCCATTTAGGCAAATCAATTGCAATCTCCCGTATGGGAAATTCAAATAAGACTTTTTCCAAAATTGCATGAATGTCTGGTATTTCCATTTTAAGTACATTTAAAACAACAACAGGTACATCGTATTTTTTCTCTAATTCTTTTGCTAAATTAATTGTTTCGGGACTTTGAGGATCAGTTGTATTTAGCACTATTATAAAAGGTTTATTCAATTCTTTTAATTCTTTTACTACCCTTTCTTCTGCTGCTACATAATTTTCTCGCGGTATGTCGGTTATGCTTCCATCAGTGGTCATCACTAATCCTATTGTAGAATGGTCATTTATGACTTTTTTTGTTCCTATTTCTGCCGCTTCCTCAAAAGGTATTTCATAATCATACCAAGGAGTAGACACCATACGTGGCTTATCCCCTTCCATGTATCCCAGTGCACCTTTGACCATATATCCTACACAATCTACTAATCTCACTTTAAACCTCGTGTTTTCATTAATTGTTATCTCTACCGCTTTTTCAGGAACAAATTTAGGCTCAGTAGTCATTATGGTTTTGCCTGCTGCACTTTGTGGCAATTCATCTTTTATTCTCTCTTTTTGGGGAAGATTTTCTATGTATGGCAGTACTAATATGTCCATAAATCGCTTAATAAAAGTCGATTTACCTGTTCTCACTGGGCCTACTACTCCTATGTAGATATCCCCTTGTGTTCTTTCTGCAATATTTTTATAGATATCGTAGTTTTCCAACCCATTTCCCTCCTTTTTATATCCCCATATCCTTTTCTTCTCACTCATATATATATGCTTTAACAGTACATTTATATGTAAAAAATATTGAAATATAATAAAATCTCCGGAAAACCGGAGATCAAATACCGTGCAATTCATGTTTTTTATCTCTCGTCATAAGGCTATAAACAGCCTCATAGGGATTTTTACCCTCAAAAAGTATGGAATAAATTTCTTTAGTTATTGGCATTTCTATTTTATGAATTTGAGAAAGTCTGTAGGCGGATTTTGTAGTATTAACTCCTTCTACTACCATTCCTATCTCTTTTAATGCTTCTTCTAAACTTTTACCTTTACCTATAAGTATCCCTGCTCTTCTATTTCGTGAAAGCATGCTGGTACAAGTGACAATGAGGTCTCCTACACCTGCCAAACCTAAAAACGTCAACGGATCAGAACCTAACGCGACACCCAAACGAGTAATTTCCGCAAGACCTCTTGTCATAAGAGCAGCTTTGGTATTATCGCCAAATCCAAGCCCGTCTGAAATTCCAGCTCCCAAGGCTATAATATTCTTTAATGATCCTCCTAATTCCACTCCCACAACGTCCTTGTTTATATACAACCTAAAGTTTTCATCCATAAAGGCATCTTGCACTACCTCACAAGCTTTAACATTCAAAGAGGCTAAAACACAGGCTGTAGGAATTTGCCTGACTACTTCCTCAGCATGACTAGGACCTGACAAAACAACTACATCATTTGAAAGATATTCTTTTATGACTTCAGACATTCTTTTTAAAGTGGAAGTCTCTATTCCCTTTGCAAGATTTACCACAATAAAGTTTTTATCAACTACCTCTTTTAATTTTTCCGATATCTCTCTCACAGCATGAGAAGGTACTGCGATTACTACTATTTCAGAGTTAGTTACTGCCTCTTTTAAATCAGTAGTAATGGAAATTTCTTGAGGAATATCAACATCAAGATATTTTTTATTGTGACGAGTAGACACAATTTCCTCAAACTGATTTTTATCTCTCAGCCACAATGTAATTTGATGCCCAAGTCGGTTTAAGTGTATCGCTATAGCTGTTCCCCAACTTCCCGCACCTAATACTGATATTTTCATGACCACTTTCCTTTCTCATTTTATTTCCGTCTTTTGTCCCAGCTTGGATTCTGTTCCCGCCAGCAAACGTTTTATATTAGAACGGTGTTGGAAAATTGCTAAAGATGCCAGAATAAGCGAAAATATGAATATTTGTGTTGAATTCCAAAAGATTGCATTTAAAAGCACAAAAGTAACCGACCCTGTTATGGACCCTAAAGATACGTATTTTGTCAAAACAATTACTGTAACCCCAATTGCTAAGGCTATGAGCCCTAAAAGAGGACTTACAGTCATTACAACTCCAACACTTGTAGCAATTCCTTTTCCCCCTCTAAATTTTAAAAACACAGGCCAGTTATGACCACATACCACTGCTATTCCTGCAATCATAGCACCAGTAGTACCCATTAAATATTTCCCAATTAAAACTGCAATTACTCCTTTTAACACATCTAGTGCAAAAACAGGAGCCGCAGCTTTATATCCTAACACTCTTAAGACATTCGTAGCCCCTGCATTTCCACTTCCATAATTACGAATGTCTATCTTTCGCGTATATTTTGTTAAAATATATGCATTGTTTATGCAACCAATCAAATAAGCAATGACGGCTGGTAAAAGAGCGTACATATTTCCCCCCCTTTCTTTTAATTTTCTCCTCTTTTCCTCGTGGAAATCTTAAGAGGAACTCCTTCAAAGCCAAAATTTTGTCTTAATGTATTTTCCATAAATCTTAAATAGGAAAAATGCATGAGTTCCGGGTCATTGACAAACACTACAAAAGAAGGTGGTTTAATTCCTACCTGTGAAGTATAATATACTTTTAATTGTTTGCCCTTATCAGCTGGTGGCGGAAACATAAGCATAGCTTCATTTAGCACATTATTTAAAAGGCCAGTCGTAATCCTTTTATTGTATTCCCCCCATACTTTATCTACAGTTTGTAAAACTCTGTGCACTCTCTGACCTGTTTTAGCTGAAATAAATAGGATAGGAGCAAAAGATATAAAAGATAGCTTTTCTCTTATCATCTTGGTATATTCATTGACAGTATTATTATTTTTTTTTATAGCATCCCATTTGTTAACAACTATTATAATACCTTTTCCATTTTCAAAGGCGTATCCTGCTATTTTAGTGTCCTGCTCGGCTGGACCTTCTATAGCATCTATCATTAAAAGACATATATCAGACCTTTCAATAGCAGTTAAAGCTCTTAGCACACTATACCTTTCAATAGATTCGCTTATTCTACTTTTCCTACGTATTCCTGCTGTATCAATAAGAACATAGTTCTTCCCATCTTTTGAAAAAGGAGTATCTATTGCATCCCGTGTAGTGCCAGGTATGTTACTGACTATTACCCTTTCTTCCCCTAATATTTTGTTAACCAACGAAGATTTCCCTACATTGGGTCTACCAATAACAGCAATTTTAATTGTCTCTTCACTGTATTCTAGCCCTTCCTGAGGCAATTTTTTCACTATTTCGTCTAGAAGTTCTCCAATGCCCAAGCCATTCGAGGCTGAAATAGGAATGGGATTCCCTAATCCAAGACTAAAAAAATCATAATAAGTTGGAGGAAGTTCTTTAAAATTGTCCACCTTGTTGCAAACCAAAATAATTTCTTTTTTGGCTCTTCTCAAAATATCCGCTATTTCTTCATCTTCTGGCATTAAACCTTCTTTTGCATCAACTAAAAATAATATTACTTCGGAAGCCTCAATCGCTGCCTCCACTTGTAAACGAACTTTTGAAAATATAATATCTTCAGCATCTGGGTCTAATCCTCCCGTGTCTACTAATATAAATTTTTTGTTCAGCCATTCTGCATTGCCGCATATTCTATCCCTTGTAACTCCTGGCTTGTCTTCAACAATAGAAATTCTCTTCCCCATAATTTTATTAAAAAGAGTAGATTTACCTACATTTGGCCTACCTACAATACTCACCATTGCTCTTGCCATACTATCACCTTCCACTCTGTATCTTTTGTAAAAATTTTTTCCCATCGACTTCAGAAACTATAACTTTTGTTCCTAGTTCTTTTTCTATTTCTTCAACAGTAGTATCATCAAGAAAAACATTTGAACTTTCCTTTAACATAACATCAGGAATAACTAAAACTTCCTCATTTATTTTATCTTTTAATTGGTTTATTATATCTTTCCCCACCACAAGTCCAGCTACCGTGATGTTGTGACCAAAAAACTCATTGTGTATCTTCTCCACTTTTACATTAAACCCTGTTTTTCTTAATTCTTTCGCTACTTCTTCCATAAAATTATAGGCAGCTATTCCTGTAACAATAAGGTAAGGGGTGGTGTTTATATTTTTCCCTTTATTCGCTTTTAATCTTTTTAGACTCCTTTCAAATTGATGTTTAAACAATGCCATAAGTCCTACGCCATTTTCTATTTGAGGGAACCCCTCGTAATAATAATAAGAAGGTATAGTAACACCTGCCATCACATAAAACTCATCTGATAAAAAAACAAAAGAAGAACCTAATTCTTTCTTTAATTTCTTTTGCCATGAAGACACTTGTTCGACTACATTTTTAGCTTCTTCTTTGGTAAATGTCCTAAGTTTATAAAGTCTCTCTCTGTGGTCTGTAAGTCCTACTGGAACAACTGCTATTGATTTTACTCCTGGATACAAGCTCGACAAATCCTTGATAGTTTTATCAAGAACTTTACCATCATTTATTTCTGGACACAAAACAATTTGACCATGTATTTCAATTCCGTTTTTACAAAGCTTTTTTAACTTATCCATTATACCTTTTGCATTCGGGTTATTTATCATTTTTACTCTTACATCCTCATCAGTTGCATGAATTGAAACATATAAGGGAGAAAGCTTATATTTTATTATCCTGTCAATTTCCTCTTCATTCATATTAGTCATAGTAATAAAATTCCCTTGTAAAAAGGAAAGCCTATAATCGTCATCCTTAAATAAAAGAGATTTGCGAACTCCTTTAGGTAACTGGTCAATAAAACAAAAAATGCACTTATTTCTACAATGTTTTGGCCTGTCAATTAGTTCTTCTTCAAAGACTAACCCTAAATCCTCATCATAGTCTTTTTCTACTTCAAAAATGTATCTTTCTCCTGTAGCCTTTTCAATTTCCAATTGTATAAATTCATTTGACATTTCATATCGGTAATCTATTATATCAATTATTTTTTTCCCGTTTAATGTAATAAGTTTATCGCCCTTTTGTATACCTAAATCCCAACCTATACTTCCTTTTATGACATCTTTTATATTTATTTTATGCATATTTCTCCTCCTAAATTGTCTCCTCTCCTTTCAATTATGAATTAATACTATCAATACGTCAAGACCTTATTTGCAAGTTTGTTTTAATATCTGTTACTAATTTTACGAAATTGTTATATTTTTTCAATATGCCATATACCGTTATAGGTCTACCCAAAGAGATAATTCCTAAGCGCCTTGACGTAATACCTCCAATCTTTGTAGTAAGTCCTATGGTAGGAAGTGCATCTACCACCAGTATTTCCTCTCTAGAAATCCCATATAAAGCTAAAAAACTATAAATTGCCTTTGTGACTATTTGTCTTCCATTTTTTGCTCCTACAATATACACTTCATTGCCATATTCATCTTTGCCCATATAAAAAAGAGTGCCAATTTCACCATCGGAAGTTTTATCATAATGAGGAAGAGAAAGAATTTCTTCATAAGTAGGCACTCTGTCAATAGGCAAAAGTCCTATATGTATAGAAGCTGCTACAACAGAAGAGTGTGCACTTCCATAGCACATATATACAATAACCACAAACCTCTCACCTCATAACATTTTTTTATAACTCTCTACAAATCTTTTAATATGATTACATTTTATTAAATAGTAATTATACAAAAAATTGTCAATAATTTTTGTTAGTATTTTCTTTCTTCTTAAACTTATCAGCACTTTAAAAAAAATTACATCATATTGCGAAGTGTCTATAAAAATTATATCTTCTTTTATTTTAAAAATCTCTATCAAGCCATACAAAGTTTTTTTGATATTTTCACTGAAATTTTTCATCCCTATGATAAAGACCTCATTTTTATTACTATCTTTACCAATATATCTCATTTGTCCATAATCAATTTCAAACAAAAAAGGAATTTTAAAAAATTCCTCTTTTTCAATTTTGGATTTGTCATTTAAATGAAGATATGCACATATAGGAGAAGAATAGCACCCATAATAGCTATAATACACTACTTTCATAGATATCACCTAATATTGTTTAACTAAAATAAATACTCCATTTTCAAGGTCGTGAACAGCTGCCTTAAAAATTCTGCTCAAATACATAGAAAGTTTTTGCTGCTCTTCTTCATTCTCTACATAAATGATGGGTGCAGTACCACTTGAGACATTGTCTTTTGCTCTTCTTAAAGCTACTATTGCTATTATATATCCTGTTACATGTACTTCCATTCTATCACCTCAATTGAAAGCTTTTCTCGCCCCTCTTGACTTTGAAGGATACTTTCTTACAGTTTCAATTGCCGGTACATTCTTTATAATTTCCACAAAAGCATCGATATCAGGTTTCATCGCTACCATAACTACAATAATGTCTCCATTTTTATTGTTGTTCATAGTAAGAGGAGCTAATTCAGGAGTATCAATATTCATTCTTAACCCCAATTGATTAGCAGCTTCATGGAGAATAGCCTGTCTTATTCCTAAGTTATTTATGGAAATTAAACTATCCAGCCCTTTTGGTCGTATTACAACAGCCATTCCAAATTTCTCTATTATTTCTCTCCCTTCTTTCAAACCAATGTCTGCCAAAACCACGTCCTCAACACATAATAAAGGTCCTTTAAAAACAATCTTTGAAGGAAAAACCTCGGCAATATCTCTAATATAAGTAATTTTCATTACATAACGAGACAAATAAAGCACTAATCCTCCCACAATTGTTCCTATCATAGCACTTTTAAAAAGATAAACTGCCAAAGAAGTAAGAGCAGCAACTGCCATAGCAATATAGTTTCTTGCTTCAAAAATTTTAGCTATATTTTCTATATAAGCTGCTCCTCTTGGAACTAATTCTGTCGCTTCCATTTTTTCTAAGCTAGTTCTTTCAATTTCTCTTACTTCTTTAAATTGTTGTGCCGCTAAAGCTAAAAAGGTAACAGCAGTATACTGTTTTTCAATTAATGCAGGAACTGAAAAGGCTCCTAAAGCCGCTGAAATTATTCCCAAGGTTAAATGAGTCATATAACCTTGAGGATAAGTAGGATACTGCCTATAGTCCACTCTTAAATATATAAAGCGGGCAAGTGTCCCCAAAGCAATTCCACAAACCACAATATTGATATAAAATTCATGATTTATGCTCATGACTCATCTCCTTTTTTGCGCCTAAACTTTCCCAAATAACTTGCAAATTCTTTCCATGTTGCTTTAGAAAATTTGTGATACATCTCTCGCCCGCCAGTGCTCAAAAACATAAAAGCTACTACTGACACTACAACAACACCAAGCAAAACCCATATTCCTGTACCTGCAGCTTTGTTCTGTCCAGGAAGCGGTCTTTGAGCTTTTGTAACAGCACCCACTTGTTTCTGCTCATCTGAACCGTAAAGTGCTTTAGCCAATACATCTGCTATTAAAGAGGCAGAAACTTCTGCTCTTTCTCTAGTATGAGAGTAAGTACCAAATTCTATCAGCAAAGAGTTGGGAGTCAAATCTTGATTAAAATCTCCTTTTCCAAAAAATATATCCTTGACCATATTTGGATATATCTTATCCGCTATAGCCTTTATCCTATAGGCTAATTGCTGATTTGCTTTTAAATTAGGATTGGTTCGTCCTAAGACAATTCTTACACCTGTGGCATTTTTTCCTGCAATTTTTCGTATATATTCTTTGAACGGTACTGCATCTCTATGGACATCCAAAAGTAAGTCCGGTTTAAAATCCTTTAAAAGTTTGACCGCCCCTGCCCTTGATCGGCTATATGCCATAGCATCATGAGGTAAATACAAAGTCCTGTCAACCTTGACTGAAATTCCCTTTGCTTCTAAAGCTTTTTGCAAAGCAGCATCTACTTTGTATATACCCCCGTGTCCATTGATACTTGCAGCCCCATCCGAAGGAAGATATGATTCATCACTGTGGGTAGAATATATCGCCACTCTCTTTCCACTTGTATTTTGTGTTACTGCCATTGCTTGTGAGATTTCTTCTATCTCTACATCTGGGAGTTTTTCTGTTTGCAAATATTTTGCATAAGCTTTACCTTCATTTTTATCAACTTTGAAAACTTCATACAACTTATTATCCCCTGATAAATATCTATCCCCTTTATAAACCTCCATGGCAGTTCTGAAAAGTACTTTGTTTGTCTTTTCATCATAGATTGTGTAATAATCAGGCTGCGTCTCTGCATAACCGCTAAAATTTAAAGATAAAAGCCCGATAACCAATAAGATTAATATTGCAAACTTATTCGTCTTGTTTTTGTTCATTTTTTTCACCCTCTTCTTCTTTGTCAGTATCTATCAAACTACTAGCCATACCTTCTTTGGGTTCAAGGTCTTTTTTAGAAGTACCTCCTTGTATTTTTTCCCTTGTTTCCCCAATTATTTCAGATAAAAATACGGCAATTATCATGGATATAACTACAGAATCGAAAAATCCAGCTCCTCCTATGGATATTGTTCCTCTTGTAGCTGTTATGTAGTTGAAAATAGCCTGCATCACATTCGCCAAAATTATCCCCATCACCCCTCCAATAAAAGCACTTCTTCTCGAACGCGAAAAAAGATACGCGATTAGCCCGCCGACAATGCCATAAACGTAATTAGGCTCAATAATCATGGCCTCAGGTTCTGCAGGAAGTATTCTTCCTGTAATAAAAACAGCTATTCCTGCAACAATTGACACCACAACTGCATTTACTCTTTCTTTCGTATTTTCTGCTTTCAAAAAAAGATACACACATACTGCTATAGGGATAACAGCTCCACCTATGTTTATAGACACAGTTTTTGTGATTGGAATATTAGGTATTAATGTCCCTATTATCATCCCAATTATTATCAAAAAAGCCCACGTATCTGTCATTTTCATTCTATCTAATACTCTATGGGCAAATCCGAACAAAACAACCAATCCTACAATCGAAAGCAAAACATAGCTTAATGGCATCAAAATCACTCCCCAACTTTTTTCTCAAAAATATGTTTTGCACAATGCAATAAAAATATACAAAAAGCGCTCACTTTTTCGAGTGAGCGCTTTTTATTTCAATTTAAATCTATATGTTCACCAGTATCCAGATAAATTACCCATTCGCATATATTAGTTGCATGGTCAGCTATTCTTTCAAGATAACGGGCAACAAACAAAAATTGTGTTGCCTGATCAATGTTTCTAGGGTCCTCCATCATATATGTCAAAAGTTCTCTAAAAATCTGTTTGTAAAGAGCATCTACTATATCGTCTTTTTCTCCAATAGCTTTTGCCAATTCTAAATCTTGTCGTACATAGGAATCCAAAGATATTTTGACCATTTCTCTTACAATTTCAGCCATTCTCGGGATATCGATTAAAGGTTTTATATACTTTTGATGCGCAATCCTCAAAGTAGTCTTGGCTATATCTACTGCGTGGTCTGCCATTCTTTCTAAATCTGTAACAATCTTAAGACCCGTTAAAACTATCCTCAAATCCCTCGCAATTGGCTGCTGCGTTACAATAATCTTGGCACACTTATTATCGATTTCTACTTCTATTTTATCTATTCTATCATCGTCATCTATAATTTTCTGAGCTAATTCTTTGTCATGATTTACTAAAGAAGCAATGGCACTTGCAATGGCTTCTTCTACAAGGCTACCCATTTTTAAGACATCATAATGAAGTTCTTCTAATTCTTTTTCAAAATGAGTACGATTCATTGTGTCACCTCCTTTTAACCGAATCTTCCAGTGATATAGTCTTCCGTCCTCTTATCTTTGGGCTTATAAAAAACTCTATCCGTTGGTCCGCATTCAACCAATTCACCATTTAAGAAAAAGGCAGTATAATCTGAAACTCTTCCTGCTTGTTGCATATTATGAGTTACTATTATTATTGTATATTTATTTTTCAACTCATTAATTAATTCCTCAATTTTCATCGTAGAAATAGGGTCTAACGCTGAAGTAGGCTCGTCCATCAAAATTACCTCTGGTTCTACTGCCAATGTCCTAGCAATACAAAGTCTTTGCTGCTGACCACCAGACAAACTGAGAGCTGACTTGTAGAGTCTATCTTTTACTTCATCCCATAAAGCCGCAGCTTTCAAACTTTTTTCAACAATTTCATTAAGCTTTTTTTTGTCTTTTATGCCATGAATTCTTGGACCATAGGCTACATTGTCGTAAACAGTCATAGGAAAAGGATTAGGTTTTTGAAAAACCATTCCTACTCTCTTTCTAAGTTCAATAACATCCACTTCTTTGTATACATCTTGTCCATCAAGTAAAACAGTCCCATTTATTTTAACTCCTTCGATAAGATCGTTCATCCTATTTAAAGTACGAATAAAGGTGGATTTCCCACAACCAGAAGGACCGATAAGTGCCAAAACGCTATTTCTCTCTACATCTAAATTTATTTTTTTGAGGGCTTGAACATCTCCATAAAACAAGTCTAAATCTTTAACCTGGATTTTTTTCATTTACCAGCATTCCCCTTCCTTATAAAAATATTATACCATTTTATTTTTCGCCTGTCATTCTCTTGTATAATACATTTCCTAACCATCTAGCAAGGATGTTAAAAATCAACACCATTAGCAATAAAACCGCTGCGGCACCGTCTGCAATCTCTCTTGCATCAGGTGCTAACCCCTCACTATTTATCTTCCAAATATAAACAGCCAAAGTTTCTGCAGGTCTAAAGATATTTAAAGGCGAGGTAGGACTCGAGGGATTTAAGTTTGAAAAATTCAAGGCAGGGCTACTCATACCTGCAGTATATAACAAAGCAGCAGCTTCTCCGAAAATTCTTCCAGCTGTCAAAATTATTCCTGTTATAATTCCAGGCATTGCAGCAGGTACCACAACTTTTACAATTGTTTGCCATTTAGTAGCACCTAAAGCGTAACTTGCTTCTCTTAAACTATTGGGCACACTTCTTATTGAATCTTCACTTACTCTTGTCATTACAGGAAGATTTAACACCGTAAGGGCAAGCGCTCCTGCTATGAGAGAATACCCCCATCCGGTCATAGTTACAAACACTAAAAGTCCAAAAAGTCCTATTACAATAGAAGGCATTGAAGATAGTGTCTCTATTGATAACCTTATAATTTCCGTTAATAAGCCTGGCTTTGCATACTCTGCCATATAAATTCCTGCACCTAAACCTATAGGAACAGAAATTATCAAAGTTATTATTAATAATTCTAACGAATTAAAAAGCTGTGGCCCTATGCCTCCTCCTGCTTCCATAAATTTTGGAGGGGAAGTTAAAAAATCTACATTAAGTCTAGTTCTGCCTTGATACAATATATAACTTACAAAAAAAACCAAAAACAATATTAACAACACAGCAACAGCGTAAAAATATATAGTCGCTATTTTGTCATACAATTTAGATTTCATTTATACATGCCCCTCCTGCCTACCAATTTAATTACAATGATGAAAGTAAAAGATATCATAAGAAGGAGTAATGCTAAAGACCAAAGAGCATCATTCCATACGGTACCCATTACTGTATTTCCCATGTCCATTGTAATGATAGAAGTTATAGTACTTATAGGCTCTAAAAAAGATTTAGGAATAACTGGACGATTTCCTATAACCATCTGCACCGCCAAAGCTTCTCCAAAAGCCCTTGCCAATCCTAATACAATAGCAGTCAAAATTCCCGGTTTCGCTGCAGGAAGAATTACATGTCTTATTGTTTGCCATCGTGTGGCACCGAGAGCATAACTCGCTTCTCTTATTTCCACAGGTAATGACCTTATAGCATCAGTACTAACACTAGTAATTGTTGGAAGCGTCATAATGGTAAGGACTAATATACCTGCCAATAAACTAAAGCCCAATCCTCCAAAATGTTTACTTATAAAAGGAACTAATACAGTAAGACCAACCCATCCGTATACGACAGAGGGAATACCAACAAAAATCTCAATAGCTGGTTGCAATATTTTTTGTCCTAATTTTTTTTCAATCTCTACCATAAAAATTGCAGAGGAAACTCCCAGAGGTGCACTTATCATAATTGCAAAAGCAGAAACAAGAATAGACCCTATTATAAATTGCAAAGACCCGACAGCAGGTACCTCTCTATCCGGATTCCAAGTGGTAGAAAACAAAAACTCTTTTATCGAGATGCCATCTTTTATGAAAGTAGAAAGGCCTTTAGATGTCACAAATAAAAATAGTGAAACAGTAATAATTATTAACAATAAAGCAGAGATGAAAACGATAACTCTTCCAAATATGTCAGCCACTTTTCGCTTGCTTTCATATTTTTTATCAACTGTCATACCCATCCCCCGTTTGAGAAAATCTAATGACAATAATCACACTCATTTCATGATAACAACTTAAAAAAAAACATTCATTAAATCTATGTTAAATTTATGTTAAATCTATGTTAAATTTATTCGTTTTTTTACAAATTTCCATTATTTCTCGCCTTAAAAAGGAGCTGGAAAATAAACCAGCTCCCCTTTTTTACTTTATTTTGTTTTCATTTCAGTAACAGGGATAAATCCTAACTTAGTAAGAGGTCCTTTCTGCACTTCATCTGACATCATGAAATCTAAGAAAGCTTTGGCTGCTCCTGTTGGTTCTCCTTTTGTATACATATGCTCGTATGACCAAATAGGATACTTGCCATCTATTATGTTTTGGGCCGTTGGTTCTACTCCCTCATATTTTAGAGCTTTAACAGTATCATCCACGTAGGATAAAGCAAGATAACTTATAGCTCCTTTTGTGTCAGCAACTGCTTTTTTAACTGCACCTGATGAATCCTCTGTCAAAGCAAAACCTTGAGCTTCTTCTTGTCCCTTTAATACCACTTTTTTGAATGTAGCCCGAGTCCCTGAACTTGCAGGTCTATTAATAATAACTATTTTCATATCTGACCCGCCAACATCTTTCCAATTTGTTATTTTCCCTGTAAAAATGTCTATTAATTGTTGTTGAGTTAAATTATCAACTGTAACATCTTTATTAACAACTACAGCAAAACCTACAATCGCAACTTTATGATCTACTAAAGATTTGGCTGCCTCGGCATCTAATTTTTCTTCAGCAAAAATATCAGAATTTCCAATATCAATTGCCCCTTGAACTACTTGTGTCAATCCTGTACCACTACCACCGCCTTGCACTGTTATCACTACATTGGGATATTTTTCCATAAACATTTTGGCAGCTTGTTCAGCTAATGGCTGTAACGCTGTAGAACCAGCAATTGTTATCTTACCTGAAAGATTGTCAGTGGTTGTAGTAGAATTATTGCTTTGGGGTTGTTTTGAACCACACGCAGCAAAAGTAAAAAAGCTTGCAATCAACAGTACTGCAATAACAACTTTTGCAAATCGACTCTTTAACATTAAAGCACCTCCAAAATTCCTTAAATTTTTTTGTACAAGTACATTGTAACAGTCTATTGTAAATTCAATATTAAGATATTGTTAAGTCTTTGTTAAATCAGTTTTGTTGAATTTTATAATAAATTTTGTACCTCTCCCTACTTCACTTTCTACAAAAATTTCTCCTTTCATAGATTCCACAATATGTTTAACTATAGCAAGTCCCAATCCTGTACCACCTAATTTTCTTGAGCGACTTTTGTCAACTCGATAAAATCTCTCAAAAAGCCTAGGAATATTTTCTTTCGAAATTCCTATACCGTTGTCTTCAACTGTAACAATTATTTTATCCCCCTCTTCTCTGGTAGATACCTTTACAAATCCTCCCTCTGGAGTGTATTTTATACCATTATCTATTAAATTAATCATCATTTGATGAAATCTATCTTTATTAGTTTTTATCACTAAATCTGTACAATTTAAATCTTTTTTCAACGTTATATTTTTATTTCTCGCGACCTTGTCCATTATATATAATATATCCTCTATCTCATTATCTAATTCTATTTCTTCTTTAGGATAACCTTCTTTAACATTTTCTATTTCAGAAAGAGTGAGTATATCGTTTATAAGTCTTGTAAGTCTTTCAGACTCAAAATCAATTATATCTAAAAATTTATCTCTTGCCTGCGGATTGTCAATAGCACCATTTCTTAAAGTTTCAATAAAGCCTCTAATAGAAGTCAAAGGAGTTCTCAGCTCATGGGACACATTTGCAACAAATTCGCTTCTTATTTTTTCCAATCTTCTCATTTCTGTAATATCATCTATTATTAACACAAAACCTAAATTTTGATGGGAAATTGGATGAAGAATTGGACTAGTATACACTTTGAGGTGTTTGTTGAAAACATTTAGTTCTAAACTTTTGGAAGGGGAATTTTTATTTTTCTTAACATCTTCAAAAAAGTCATGTAATTTACTATTTCTTACAATTTCTAAGATATGTCTTCCAATTAAATCTTTCTCTTTTATATTTAGAATTTTCCTCGCAGCGTCATTTATAAGTAATATCTTCTCATTATTATCAAAAGCGATAACCCCATTTACTATGCTTTTTAAAATGGCTTCTAATTTTGCGTTTCTATCATTTAATTCCTCTATTGTTTCTTTTAATTTATAAGACATAGAATCTACTGCAAGAGAAAGTTCTTTTATTTCATCAATAGAATCGCTTTCAAGCCTATGACTGTATATCCCCTTTGCAATATCCTTTGTGATTTCAGTTATCTCTTTTATAGGCTCTACTATATTTTTTATAAATCTATAACTTAAAAAAAATGTTACTAAAATTCCTAATAAAATAGCAAAAATAAATTTAGTCATTGGAACATAGCCTAAAAAAAATATGGCGACTATTAAAATTCCAAGTAGGTTTATAAAAAACAATTTACAATAGGATTTTTTCAACATTACGCTTCACCTTTATCATTTAACTTATACCCAATTCCTCTTACAGTTTCAATATATACAGGGGATTTATCATCGTCTTCTATTTTCTTTCTTAAATGCCTGATGTGTACATCAACAGTTCGAGTTTCTCCAGCATATTCATATCCCCATACTTTGTCTAAAAGATAGTCTCTAGTTAATACTTTACCCATATTTTGAGACAAAAGTTTTAAAAGCTCAAACTCTTTTAAAGTCAATTCTAGGACTTTTCCTTTTTTATAAACCAAATGCTTCCCAGTATCTATAACTATATCACCAAATTTTATTATTTCTTCTTTTTCTTCTTCTGGTTGTTGGGTTCGCCGAAGAACAGCTTTAATTCGAGCTAACAATTCTCTTACGCTGAAAGGCTTTGTTATATAATCATCTGCTCCCAACTCCAATCCCAATACTTTATCAAATTCTTCGCTTTTTGCTGTTAACATTATTATCGGTATATTTTTCGTTTCATCATTCTTTTTTAAAATTTTACATATTTCCAGTCCATCTACATCTGGCAACATCAAATCTAATATAACCAAATCGGGTTTTCCTTCAAATGCTTTATCCAAGCCTTCTTTTCCATTTTCCGAAGTAATAACTTTGTACCCTGCTGCTTCCAAGTTGTATCTTAAAAGTTCCAATATATGAATTTCATCTTCTATAACCAAAACCGTATGGGCCATTTTGACACCTCCAGATAATATGGCTTGTACACATTTGAAGCAAAAAATAAAATTATGTCTTTTCTTTTTTTGTCTCATTCTCTTTAAGAAGTTTCTTAAGTTCATCCATAAAAGTATTTATGTCTTTAAACTGCCTATAAACAGAAGCAAATCTGACATAAGCTACTTCATCTACATTTTTAAGTTTTTCCATTACCATTTCTCCGATTTCGGTGGAGGTTATTTCCCTTTCCATTGAATTTATTATTCTTTTGTCAATTTCATCTGTAATTTCTTCTAAGATCTTTATAGGCACTGGCCTTTTTTCGCAAGCTTTTATCATGCCTTTTAATATTTTATCTCTGTCATAGACTTCTCGGCGATTGTCTTTTTTTATTACAAGTATAGGCAATTGTTCTACTTTCTCATAAGTAGTAAATCTCTTCCCACATTTTAAACATTCCCTTCTTCTCCTTATAGAAGTGTTATCATCTGTAGGTCGAGAATCAATAACTTTTGAATCTGGATACCCACAATAAGGGCATTTCATCTTATTACCTCCAACAATTCTTAATTGTTTAATAAAATTATAATAAACTTGTTTTCATTAGTCAAACTTAAGCTTCTCTGTCTTTGAAATCTACTAATATAACGTCCGTTCCAATCTTTTTTATAGATTCCCACGGCAAGTATATTTCTATATCTTTATTAAAAAACCTAAAAAAACTTGTTTCTTTCGGTATAACAATTCCCTCTACTCTTCCTTCTTCAAGGTTTACTTCAATGTCAATTATATTCCCTAATTTTTCTCCTGTATTTATATCTATAACATCTTTATCTCTTAATTCTGAAGCTTTAATCATCCTCATTTCCCCCTTTTGTCCTTTTCATAAAATTATATGAAAAAATCTAGCTTATCATTCCTGATAAGCTAGATGTATTTCCTCATGTGATTTAAAGCCGCTTTTTCTAATCTTGAAACTTGTGCTTGAGATATTCCTATCTCTTTTGCTACCTCCATCTGGGTTTTCCCTTCAAAAAATCTCATCGTCAATATCATTTTTTCCCTTTCGTTTAGTTTTTGTATTGCTTCTTTTAATGCAATTTTCTCTAGCCACACTTCATCCATATTTTTGTCATCGCTGACTTGGTCCATCACATAAATTGCATCTCCGCCATCATGATATATAGGTTCAAACAAAGAAACCGGTTCTTGAATAGCATCAAGAGCTATTACCACTTCCTCTCTTGGAAGGTCCAGCTCTTTAGCTATTTCGCCTACTGTCGGCTCTTTGGAATTTTCCGATACTAATTTGTCCCTTACCTGTAATGCTTTATAGGCTATATCTCTTAAAGAACGGCTTACCCTTATAGGAGTGTTATCTCTTAAATATCTTCTTATTTCTCCAATTATCATTGGAACAGCATAAGTAGAAAATTTTACATTTTGATCTAAGTCAAAATTGTCAATAGCTTTTATAAGCCCTATACATCCTACTTGAAACAAATCATCTACGTACTCCCCGCGATTATTAAATCTTTGAATAACACTTAGTACCAATCGCAAATTGCCATTTATAAATTCTTCTCTCGCCTTTTTGTCTCCATTTTTCATTCGTATTAATAGCTCTTTTTGCTTGGAAGGTTTTAAAACAGGTAACTTAGAGGTATTGACACCGCAAATTTCAACTTTGTTATTCATAAATCCTGCCCCCACATGTTTAGCTTATTAACAGTATTGCCGGCAGGATAAAAAAATATACAGAAAAGCTTAAACTAGTCTATTCATTTCTTTTTTTAATCTTTTTAAAATCTTTTTTTCTAAACGAGAAATATAAGACTGTGAAATTCCCAACATATCTGCCACTTCTTTTTGAGTCTTTTCTACTCCACCCCCTAATCCAAATCTCAATCCTATTATCTTTTTTTCTCTATCTGGTAATTTCTTTAATGCAGAAGTCAATAATTCTTTTTCTACCTCATCTTCGATATATTTATAAACTGTTTCGTTATCAGTGCCTAAAATATCTGAAAGCAGAAGTTCATTTCCGTCCCAATCTACATTTAAAGGCTCCTCAAAAGAAACCTCTAATTTAGTTTTGCTATTCCTTCTTAAATACATTAATATCTCATTCTCAATGCATCGAGAAGCATAAGTAGCTAATTTTATTTTTTTCTTAGGATTGAAAGTATTAATAGCTTTTATAAGTCCAATCGTGCCAATAGATATTAAATCTTCAATTCCTATTCCTGTGTTTTCAAATTTTTTTGCTATATATACTACCAACCTTAAATTTCTTTCAATAAGTACCGTTTTTGCTTCATTATCTCCTTTTTCCATCTTTGAAATTAAATACATTTCTTCTTCTACAGAAAGAGGTGGAGGTAATGCTTCACTTCCTCCAATATAAAATATACCTTCAGATAAATCTAAAAAATCAAGGATTTTTTTCCACAACAATAGTATTTCTATTTTTACTTTTGTTTTTAGTTGCACTTCCAACACCCCCATTATACTAAAATTTCTGGTGCTAACAACGCCGCATAATTACCATATTTATCTATTTGGCTTTTGTATACTCCTACTATTACATTCCTTATCTCTTTTTCACCTACAACTAATTTATCTGGCTTAAATCCTAACATTATTCCTTTAGACTGTCCTACTGATATAAAGGGTATTAACCTTATCCTTGATAACCATTTTTCCTCTTTCAAAACTTCAAAAATTTTGTTAAAATCTATGTTCTCTTCATTTAATAAAATTTCCATATTATCAGGAAGTATATTTTTCATAGCCGAAAACTCCACTACCACAACAGGCGATTTAGTTAAAGGGTCGTATAATCTATTTCCAGTATCCAATAATCCTTTTATCTCTACTTGTTTTTGAAAAATTTCTATTTTTATGCTGTATAACATTTTTTCCTCTTTTGATTTTCTCACTATATAATCCCAATTAGTATAGAAAAGTAAAATAGCTATCAATATTCCAATCCATAAACTATGTAAATTAAGTTTTGCTGTATATAAAACCGCAAAAATTGTCCCACCTATTGCAAAAGAAATTAGATAAAAAACTGCTAAAATTCTCAAAAATTCTTTTAATGTTTTTGGAGTAAATGCCATATATATTATTAAGAGAGATAAAATAATTTTTGCGAAAACTTCATGAATCATCTTATAAGGTAACAAAAAAATTATTAGGACATAACAGGCTCCCAATAATGCACCTAAAAAAAGTTTAATAGGTTTGCTGTCTTTTTTAGAAAATTTTCGTGTAAGGGATAAAATAAAATAGTTAATAATTAAATTTTCGAAAAAAATTACGTCTAAATACATTCATACCATCCCCGGGGACACTTTTAATCCTTATACAATGTATATTCCCATTTGCCTATTTTATTCATATTATAAAATAAAAATCTCAAATTTATTGTAATATTTTGGTATAAAAATAAGGTTGTTTTTGTAGAATTTTTGCATAAAAAAATCTGCAAAGAAACCTTTGCAGATCAGACTGTAGACAAACTTTCGTAAAGGAGATATTTTGCATAAGGAGCGACTTGTTACAAAGCGGTAACAAAACTTAGCAAGACCGAGGGTGGAGGCAGGGCCGAAGCCATGGATGGCGAAGGCGGGCACCTTAAGGCATGGATGCCGATTGTGCCCGGTACCCTGCCGGAGCCCGAAGGTCGAGCTTTAGTTTTGTCGCTTTGGAACATCGGAGCGACGATGCAAAATATCTCCTTTGAATATTTTTTAACTTTGTCAACAAACTGATCTGCAAAGAAACCTTTGCAGATTTATCGTCTTCCTCTTCTTAAAAAAGTAGGTATATCCAAATCATCACTTTCTATAACATTTTCTAATTTTACTTCAGGCTCCCTAGTGTCTTTTTTCTTTGCTGTATCCTTAGATTTTTCATTTCTTTCAAATCCTGTAGCTATAACAGTAATCCTTATTTGGTCCTCTAATGATTCGTCTATTACTGCACCAAATATAATATTTGCATCAGGGTCAGCAGCCTCATAGATAAAATTAGCCGCTTCATTAACTTCAAATATGGTTAAATTCGGACCTCCTGCAATATTCAAAAGAATTCCTCTTGAGCCTTCAATTGAAGTCTCTAATAGTGGACTATGAATGGCTTGTTTCGCTGCCTCAGTAGCTTTATTTTCCCCAGAAGCTATGCCTATTCCCATATGTGCAAGACCTGTATTTGTCATAATCGTTTTTACATCAGCAAAGTCAACATTGACAAGTCCAGGAACTGCAATAAGATCGGATATACCTTGAACACCTTGTCTTAAAACATCATCCGCTAATTTAAAAGCATCGATCATTGAAGTCTTTTTCTCTACAACTTGCAGTAATCTATCATTAGGAATAGTAATAAGCGCATCTACATGTTTTTTAAGTTCTTCAATGCCCATTTCTGCATGGGCCATCCTTTTTCTCCCTTCAAAGGTAAAAGGCTTGGTAACTACTCCTACAGTCAAAATTCCTAATTCTTTTGCTATTTCCGCCACAACAGGAGCAGCTCCTGTTCCTGTGCCTCCTCCCATGCCAGAAGTGATAAATATCATATCAGCACCTTTTATAACTCGTTCTATTTCTTCTCTAGATTCTTCAGCAGCTTTTTTCCCAATTTCAGGGTTTGCTCCTGCTCCTAACCCTTTTGTTAATTTTTCACCAATTTGTATTTTTATTTCAGCTTTCGATAAATAAAGAGCCTGCTTGTCTGTATTAATTGCAATAAACTCAACACCGCGAAGGCCAGCATCAATCATTCGATTTACAGCATTTCCGCCTCCACCACCAACTCCTATTACTTTAATAGCAGCAAATTGTTCCATATCAGTTTCTATACCTATCACAAAAAACCCTCCTCTTTACGCCCAAAAATCGCTAAATATTTCTTTGAGTTTATCAACTAATTTAGAACTCTTTTTCTCTTTTTTATCAGTCGGTTGGACATTATGCATAAACCTCTTATTGTTATATACATATTTTACCACTCCTACCCCTGCCGAGTAAATAGGAGTTGCTACTCCGATATTTTGCGGAGAACCAATGCGAATGTTTCTATTAAAAATTTTTTGTGCCAACTCTATATTTCCCTTTAAAAAGGAAATGCCTCCACCTGTTATGACTACATTTGTAACAATGTCTTCCAGAACTTTTGCTTCTTCCAATCTCTCATACACAAGCATTAAAAGTTCAGAAACCCTCGCTTCTATTATATCAGATATTTCATTTACATCTGTAGCTGATTTGCTTTTACCTGCTAAACTAGCAATTTTAATTGGTTCCAGCTTTTCAGGGGATAATTTTTCTAGAGTTCCATATTTCTTCTTTATATTTTCGGCTTCTTCAAAAGAAATCTTTAACCCTATAGATAAATCGTTTGTGATATGCCATCCACCGACTGCTATCATAGATGAATAAATAAGGCTGCCATACTTAAAAACAGAAATATCAGTCACTCCTGCACCCACATCAATTAATGCAACCCCCAACTCTTTTTCATCTTTTAAAAGTACTGCTTCGCCCGTAGCTAAAGGGCCTACAATTATTCCCTCTACCTCTAACCCTGCTTTTTTAACGCACTTTTCCATATTTTGAATAGCGGTAACACTACCTGTTACTATAGCGGCATTTACCTCTAACCTTATACCCGCCATTCCAACAGGGTCTTTTATTTCCCCATACCCATCCACAATATATTCTAATGGTATAACATCGATAATTTCTTTATCAGAAGGAATAGCAATGATTTTAGCAGCTTGTAAAACTCTATCCACATCTTGTTTTGTTATTTCTCTATCTTCTCTCGATACTGCTACTACTCCATTGTTTTTATATATAGTCGTCAACCCTCCATATATTTTCAAATACACAGAGGATATTTTTTGGTTGGCCATTCTTTCCGCTTGCTCCACAGACTTTTTTATAGAATAGGCAGTTTCATCTATATCTACAATAACCCCTTTTTTAACCCCATAACACGGATAATAGCCAATCCCAACAATATGCAGTTCTCCATTTTTATCCCCTTCTCCAATAATTGTACATACTTTAGATGTGCCAATGTCTAAACCAACTATTAAATCACCCATTATCAAATCCTCCTTCAGGAGACTGCTATCTTTTTCGCATCTTGTCTATCAGATATCTCCTTATATATGCAAAATTGACAAATAGCCTGCTTCCAAATACAAAAATTGCCGCAAGATAAATAGGAACTCCTAACACATCTCCAATATAAGCAAGGCCTCCTGCCAATATCGCATTGCCAAAAAAGCCAGTTATAAAAATAAGATTATCAAACTTCTCTTCAAGACTAGCTCTAATACCACCAAAAACTGAATCCAACGCTGCAAGAATAGCAACAGATAAATAAGAAACATAAGTGCTGGGGATATTAATTGGCAAAATAAAACCTATCACTATTCCTATTAATAAACTAACTATTATAATATAAGCCATTACTTGTTCTCTCCTTCAACTAAAGGTTTTGCATATCTAAACTTTATCACTCCGTCATATTTTTTAATCAATATATTGTCCGATTTTTTGATATTTACCTCTATTCCCCAAGTAGCTAAAGTATCTACTACTCCACCCTTTAGCTTAAGAGCAGCCTCTAATGTATCAGGGTCTCCAATAGCCTTTATGACATACGGCGCAGAAAAACGCACAGAATTTACATTTACTGTAGGACCAACGCACCTAATTTCTGAAGTAGCAATTAATCTTTGGTCATTTAAAGATATGGCCTCCGCTCCTGCCGCTCTTAGCTCATTTACAACTCGCAATAAGTCCTCATCGTGGACCAGAAATAAATTAGGGTCTTGTCCCGGCGGAACGGCTTGTTTGCTATCATTTATAGTTACAATTACTCCTGGACCTTGAAGGTCAGTCAGTCCTGCTAATTCTTTATATTTTTCTACATCATTTTTCAAAGTTTGAGTAATTACGCTATTCTTGGACGCAGAATCTTCGTAAGCATTTATTTTTGCTTCTAAATCATTAATCTGTTTTAGAAGAGCATCTTTTTCTGACTGCAGTTCCTTTAATTGAGCTGCCAATTCTTCTGCTCTCTGCACAGTAACTACGCCGCTTTTTTTTACTATTTTAAATTGAGTAGAAAGCATTATTCCTAATACTATTGAAACTAAAGCTACGGAAATATATACACTTTTTTTCATAAGTACCCCCATCCTCTATGGCATAAATACTGGATTGCTGTCTCCAATAATTTGAATTGTACCTTTATGATACCCTTTTTCAACCAAATCTTTTAATATTAATTCGGCAAATTTGAAAGAATAATTAATATCAGAAGGATTGTCAAAAGATATATCTATGCCATTTTTTGTAACTAATATAATTTGTCTTTCATTCATATATTTTATAACAGAACAAAAATCAGTACCTTCTATGAGTTCTAAAAGCGTTCCCAAATAACTTTTTTCAAAAATATCATTCAACTTTTTGCCAATTTGATATTTCTCAACTTTTATTCCTTCTATAACAGGAAGTTCAGGGTTATAATCGTCCTTTTTTATTACCACTCCTTCTTTATCTATCATTAAATAGTCTTTTTGATATTTGACTTGTGCAACTATTTGTCTTTCTTTTATAAATATTTCTACAGTATCAGGATATTGAATTTTTACTTTGCTTTCTTTTATATAGGGGTTAGCAAGTAAATTACTTTCTATTTTTTTAGGATTAACTTTAAAAATATTCATTCCATAATCAATCATAGCCAACTCTTTAATATCATTATAAGATAAAATTTGATTGCCTACAACTTTTATGGTTTTAATCTCAAAATAATTTGATTGAAACATAAAAAGGTAAAGCAAAACTATAAATACTAGCGTCACAAACATAAATATTAAAAACCGCTTCTTAAAAGCACTTTCAACCATTAAACCATCCCCTGCTTGTACTTTTCTTTTGCATATGTAAAACAGCATGACGCTGTTTTACATTATTCTTACAATATCCCCTCCCACACTTTTTAAAGCCTTTTCGATTGATTCATATCCTCTATCAATGTGTTCTGCTTCATCTACTATTGTAGTACCTTCTGCCCCCAAACCTGCAATAATCAAAGCAGCTCCTCCCCTTAAATCTCTTGCTACTACTTTTGCACCCATTAGCTTCTCAACACCACGTATTACCGCTACTCTTCCCTCCACTTTTATATCTGCTCCCATTCGTATAAGTTCTTCTGTGTATTTAAATCTATTATCAAATATTGTTTCTGTAACAATAGATGTCCCATCTGCTACAGATAAAACCGAAACCATCTGGGGCTGTAAATCTGTGGGAAAGCCAGGGTATGGCAATGTAACAATCATATCTACTGCTTTGGGGCGCTTATCGCATATAATTTTTATATAATCATTTCCAGCATGTATTTCGCATCCCGTTTCTCTCAATTTTGACAACAATGGTTCTAAATGTTCTTTTAAAGCATTTACTACTGTTAATTCTCCTCGTGTCATCGCCGCAGCACAAAGATAAGTACCCGCAACAATTCTATCTGAAATTATGGTGTATTCCGCATCATGCAATCTTTTTACTCCTTCTATGATAATCGTGTTAGTACCAGCTCCTGATATTTTAGCCCCCATAGAGTTTAAAAAATTCTGCAAGTCTTCTATTTCCGGTTCTTTTGCTGCATTTCTAATGATGGTGACGCCTTCTGCAAAAACTCCCGCCAACATGATATTTTCTGTGGCTCCTACACTAGGAAGGTCTAAGTGAATTTCATTTCCTCTTATCTTCCCACCTTCACATTTAATATATCCATAAGATTCTTCCACTTTAACTCCTAATCTTCTCAAACCCTTAAGGTGTAAATCTATAGGTCTGTGTCCTATATCACAACCTCCTGGAAAACTCATCAAAGCTTTTTTGTTTCTTGATATTAAAGCCCCCATCAAAAATATAGATGACCTCATGGTTCTCATTAAGCTATCAGGTATTTCACTATCTTTTACATCCCTTGCATCTACAATAATGTCTCTGCCTTTAAAAGTTACCTTACAACCTAAATGTTCTAAAATTTCTATCATTGAATAAACATCTTTTAATTTAGGACAATCATGTATTACAGAAATCCCTTCATTTAAAATTGATGCTGCAAGGATGGGTAAAACAGAATTTTTAGCGCCATTTACCTTTAACTCACCATACAGCCTGTTCCCTCCATTAATTTTAAATTTCCCCATCTTATCACCCCTAAATTTAATACAGCTTACACCATATACTATGCATAAATAAGATGGGGTGTTACATAGGGTATTAAGTTATGCTTTTTATAAGCTTGTATATTTTCTCCGCAGCATCAATTTTAGAAATTTTTTGGGCATTATCTCTCATTTTTGAAAGTACTTGAGGATTATCCAAAAGATATTTGATTTTTTTGTATAATTTTTCTGCTGTCAAATCCTTTTCTAAAATAACATAAGAAGCTCCGGCTTTTTCTAACACCCGGGCGTTATACTCTTGGTGATTATTAGCAACATAAGGAGAAGGAATCAAAATAGAAGCAACACCTTTTGCAGTAATTTCTGCCAAAGTAATAGCCCCAGCCCTACAGATTATAATATCTGCGGCAGCATATACATCCTGCATATTGTGACAATAAGGAATTATTTTAACTGTTTCATCTATGTCTATAGTTTCAGTTTTAACTTTTTCCAACACTTTTTCATATTGATTAGCTCCTGTAATTATTAAAACTTGCAAGTTTTTATCCTTTTGCTTTAAAAATTCTACCATTGTAAAATTTATTTTTTCTGCTCCTCTACTTCCCCCTACTGATACTATTAAAGGTTTATCAGAATAAAAACCCAAATTTTTTAAACCTTCCTCTTTAGTAACTTTTAGCAATTCTCTTCTAATTGGATTACCTGTTACCACAACTTTTTCTTTATTTTTAAAATATTTAACTGATTCTTCAAAACTTACCGCTACTACTTTCACAAATCGTGATAGTACCTTATTTGTAAGGCCTGGAAAAGCATTTTGTTCATGAATCAAAGTAGGTATCCCTTTTAAAGCCGCCATCATTAAAACAGGACCGCAAACATATCCCCCTGTTCCAATTACTACATCTGGTTTAAATTCATTTAAAATATTATTTGCTTCCTTAAGACCCACCATTGCTTTATAAATAGTTTTTAACGTATCCAATGATAATTTCCTTTTAAATCCTTGCACAGTAATCGTCTTTAATTCAAAACCTTCTCTTGGTACTAACTCATTTTCTAAACCTTTTTTTGTACCTACAAATAAAATTTGAGCATTTTTTTCATTTTTTAATATTTCCTTAGCAATGGCTATGGCAGGATAAATATGTCCTCCAGTACCTCCACCTGCAAACAAATATTTCAATTATCATCAACTCCTATCTAAATTTGCATATCGTGAAATATTTAATAGTATTCCTACTCCTGCCATCATAATAACTGTAGAAGTACCTCCATAACTTATAAAAGGAAGAGACACCCCTGTAGGTGGCATAGAAGAAGTTGCAACCGCAACATTTATAAGTGTCTGCACTCCTATAAGACTTGTAATTCCTGTAGCTAAAAGGCATCCAAACATATCTGGAGCTTTTGCTGCCACTCTCAAACCTCGCAAAATAAGGTATAAAAACATCAAAAGTATAGTGACTGTACCAACAAGTCCTAATTCTTCTCCAATTATGGAAAATATAAAATCATTGTGAGGCATAGGCAGATACATAAGTTTTTGCCTGCTTCCTCCAAGTCCAACTCCAAACAGTCCTCCAGAACCTAATGCATAAAGGGATTGTACGATTTGATACCCAGATTTTTGAATATCCTGCCACGGATTTAAAAATGTAAATACCCTTTCCCGTATATACTCAAAAGATGAAAAAACAACGACCGCTGCCCCAATTCCTGCTCCAAATAAAGCTCCCATAAAAGATAATTTAGCACCTGCTACAAAGAGAATTATTACAGCCACAATAAATATAATACCAGCTGTACTAAAATTAGGCTGTAACATTATAAGACCAAAAAACAATCCTGCCAATCCTAAGACAGGCATAACTCCTTTTTTGAAACTCTTTGCATAATCAGGATGTTTGTCAAAATATTTTGCCAAGTATATAATAAGAGCATATTTTGCCACTTCAGAAGGCTGTATTGTAAAGCTTCCAACTCCTATCCATCTGGTTGCATTATACCTTTCAACTCCTATTCCAGGAATCAAGACTGCAATAAGCAATCCAATCGAAATAATAAGTAAAGGACCAGCTAACTTTTTTAAAATAGTGTAATCAAAATTCATCATAAAAACCATAGCAAAAAAACCCAATATTACCCATAACAATTGCCTTTTTAAAAAATAATAAGGGTCATTATACATATACTCAGCACTGGCAGAACTAGCACTAAAGACCATAATTACACCAATGGAGACTAGTATTAAAACTGTGAGTAAAATGCCATAATCCACAGGGTACTTTTTTTTCATTATTTTACCTCCTCAACTCTGCCACTGCCTTTTTAAAGATTCTTCCCCTCTCCTCAAAATTCCTAAACATATCCCAACTGGCACAAGCTGGTGATAAAAGTACACTATCTCCCTCTTTCGCACTTTCATAAGCTTTTTTAACAGCTTCTTCTAAGGTACCAGCAAAAAGTATGTCATCTTCAGGATAAGAATACTTCCTTGCAGTATCTCTGATTTTTTTTGCAGTTTGCCCTATCAAAATCAATTTCTTTACTTTCCCATTAAAGGCTTTTACAAACTCATCAAATTCACTACCTTTATCATAACCACCAGCAATTAAAACTATAGGGGTTTTTAAGGCCTGTATTGCTTTAATTGAAGCGTCTGGGTTAGTCCCTTTAGAATCGTTATAAAATTTTACACCATTTATTTCATCAACAAACTCAATCCTATGTTCTACACCTTTAAAAGTCTTTAAAGTATTTGCAATAACATCTGCACTAATCCCTGAAAGATATGCTACTGAAGAAGCGGCCAATGCATTCTCTAAATTGTGTTCTCCAGGAATATAAATTTCCTCTATGTCAATAATTTTTTCAGCATTTCCATTAACACTTATATAAATACTTCCATCTTTTATATATGCCCCATTTTCTAATAAACTTTTTCTACTAAAAGGAAAAACTCTGCATTTAGCCTTATTTTTTAGACTCCAAGTAACAGGGTCATCGTAATTGAGAACAGTATATTCATCTTCTCGTTGATTTTCAAAAATTCTTCCTTTTATATCCCTATAATTTTCAAAGGTTTTATGTCTGTCTAAATGATCAGGAGTAATATTTATTATACAGCTTATTTTAGGTTTAAACTCTTTTATAGTCTCTAATTGAAAGCTACTAATCTCTGCTACTATGAAATCCCCTTCTGCCGCTTCCATGACAGCATAAATAAGTGGATAACCAATATTCCCAGCAACATATACTTTTCTCCCCGTATTTTTAAACATTTCTCCTAATAAAGAAGTAGTAGTTGTCTTGCCATTTGTACCTGTAATTGCATAAATAGGAGCTTTAGAAAACCTATATGCAAACTCCACTTCTCCCAATAATTCAATTTTCTTTTCTTGTGCTGTTTTTACTATATCCGAATCAGTAGGAACACCTGGACTTAAAACAACCAAATCCACACCTTCTAAAAATTCCTTTTTGAATTTACCAAACCTAAAATCTATGGACAAACTTTTAATTTCTTCTAAATTTTCTTTTAATACATCATATTCTTTTTCATCATAAGCTATTACTTTCGCCTTCAAGCTGTCCAACACTTTACACAAAGCTATTCCGCTAACTCCTAAACCTGCCACAAGAACTTTTTTACCCTTTAGTTCCATAATTTGCACTCCTTAGCTTAAACTATAAAAAGATAAAAACATCGCAATTAAAGTAACAATCCAAAAAGCGTAGACTACATTTTGTTCTTGCCATCCTGACAGTTCAAAATGATGGTGTAAAGGACTCATTTTAAAAACTCTTTTACCAAACAATTTAAAAGACAATACCTGAATAATCACTGAAAAAGCTTCAGCCACATAAATAATACCTATCAAGGGCAAAATCAAAGGCAATTTAGTCAAAACCGCGGCAGTAGCTATAGCTCCTCCAATAGCTAAGGAACCAGTATCTCCCATAAAAATTTCCGCAGGATGACGATTATACCTCAAAAATCCTAGCAATCCTCCTGTCAAAGCGGCACTGAACGCTCCATAAGTTATATTATTTAAAAATAAAGCTGTCATAGTGAAAAAAGCCATAACAATAAAAGATACACCTGCTGCTAATCCATCAAGCCCATCTGTCAAGTTTACGCTGTTTACTGTTCCTACAATCACAAAAACTATAAAAGGAATATAAAAATTGCCAAGGTCAATAGTAGTTTTTAAAAAAGGAAAAATCACTTCTGTTCCTACATATTCTTGAGCAAAATATGAAATGATTATCGCAAGTAAAAACTGTCCAATAAGTTTTTCTCTCGCTTTTAAACCTAAAGGCCTTTTAAAATAAACCTTTAGAAAATCATCTGCAAATCCTATTAAACCATATCCCAAAAAACCTAATAACAAAATAGCCAAATATTTATTCCAATGAGAAAAAATTAAAGTAGAAATAACTGTGGCTGTAATAAACATTATTCCCCCCATTGTAGGGGTTCCAGATTTTTTTATGTGGCTTTTAGGCCCATCTTCCCTTACTTTTTGCCCAAATTTTAATTTTCTAAGATAAGGTATAAAAAGAGGACCAGAGGCCAAGCTTAGCACAAAAGCAACAACTGTAGCCAAAATTATCTTTTGTAACATTTTACTTTACCCTCTCCTGTAAAAATTGTACTATTTGTTCCATTTTCATACCTCTTGAACCTTTTACTAAAATTGAATCCCCTTCTTTGATAATATCTTTCAAAATTTCATTAACCTCTTTATTAGTGTTACAAACAAAAATATTATTCTCTTTCATCCCACAAACCTTGGATTCTTCTGCAATATATTTCGACATATCACCAGAGGTTATCAAAATATCTATATGGCTATCTGCCACCAATTTTCCTATTTCTTTGTGGGCTTCTACTGCATACTCACCTAATTCCAGCATATCTCCTAAAACTGCTATTTTTCTCTTAGCAGGTAAATCCCTTAATACGCTTAAAGCTGCTTTCATAGAATCCGGATTAGCATTATATACATCGTCAATAATTTTTATATCACCTATTTTTATTATATTAAGTCTCATTTTGCCTGGTTGAAAATCTTTTAAAGCCTCTGCCATGTCCTCTACATTAATACCAAACTCTAATCCAACACAAATTGCAGCAAGAGAATTGTACACATTGTGAATACCAGGAACCGAAAGCTTTATTTCTTTCGCCAAATTTTTATATTTTAAAGTATATTTTATATCTTTTTCTTCTTTTTCTATATCGCAAGCTTTAATTTCTCCACTTTTTATACCATATCTGTAATACTTACTTGAATACTGCAGAGGAATTTTTGATAGCATATCATCATCTGCATTTAATACAATCACATTTTCCTCTTTAAAATTTTCAATTAACTCAGTTTTTGCTTTTAATATATTTTCTCTTGAGCCTAATTTTTCGATATGAGCAACTCCTATATTTGTAAAAACTGCTACTTGAGGCTCTGCAATATTCTTTAACCTCCTAATTTCTCCAAAACCATTCATTCCCATTTCCACTACCGCAATCTGATGAGTATCTTCCAAATTAAAAATTGTCAATGGCAAGCCAATTTCATTATTAAAATTTCCCTCTGTTTTCAAAACTTTATACTTTTTAGACAATATTTGTGCAATCATATCTTTAGTAGTAGTTTTTCCACTGCTACCTGTCACAGCAATGAAGGGAATATTGAATTTTTTTCTATAATAAGAAGCAATTTTATGCAAAGCTTCTAAAGTCTCATTAACGTAAATGACATTAACTGAAAAATCTTTCAAACATTCTACATTATCCAACCTCGCAGTAATAACTGCACTAGCACCTTTGTCTATTGCATCTTTTACGAAATCTTCTCCATCGTATTTTTCCCCTTTCAAAGGGATAAATAATTCATCTTTTTTGACTTTTCTCGAATCAGTCGAAATTCCCATTACTTTGTCCTTTAAATTTCCTTTTATCAATTTTCCCTCTGTGGCTCTTACAATTTCATCTATTAAAAGTTCCATCATTTATTACCACCTTCAGACAAAATTTCTTTAACTATTTCTCTCTCATCAAAGGGAATAACCTTATTTCCTATAATTTGATAAGTTTCGTGGCCTTTGCCTGCTAATATTATTACATCGTCTTTTTGAGCATTAGTCAGAGCGTATCTTATCGCTTCTTTTCTATTTTCTATTACAACATAAGGGCAATTAGTCTTTTTTATGCCTTCCTCAATTTGTGAAATTATTTCTCTTGGGTCCTCCGAACGAGGATTGTCTGATGTCAAAATGCAAAAATCTGCATATTTTCCTGCAACTTCTCCCATCAAAGGCCTTTTAGTTTTATCCCTATCTCCTCCAGCACCAAAAAGAAGTATTTTTCTCCCAGTTTTATATTCCTTCAAGGCTTCCATTATATTCCGTATTCCGTCAGGAGTATGGGCATAATCTATGAACACATAAAAGTCTTTTCCTGTCTCCACCGGTTCAAATCGACCTTTTACTGTAACTTGACTTAAAGCCTCTCTCACACTTCGCAAAGAAATACCAAGAAAATCAGCCACTGTAATAGCAGCTAAAGCATTGTAGACATTAAACAAACCAGGAATTTTCAATGACATCTCTTCTTTTTTATCTTCAATCTGAACTTTAAACTTTACACCATCTAAACTATTCCTAATATCCTTTGCCATAACATAAGCAAAATCTTCTATACCATAAGTCAAAACCTTTGCTTTAGAACTCTCAATCATCATAGAAGAGTATTTATCATCTATATTGATAACCGACGCCCTCTTTGCCATCTTGAATAACTTACTCTTTGTCTTAGCATACTCTTCCATGTTCTGGTGAAAATCTAAATGGTCCTGGGATAAGTTGGTAAAAATTGCTATATCAAATTCACATTCGTCTACTCTATTTAATGCTAAAGAATGGGACGATACCTCCATAACTACATACTTAACACCTTTGTTCACCATAATGCTAAAAAGCTCCTGCAAATCTAACGATTCAGGTGTGGTATGTACAGAAGGTATCACTTCATCCCCTATCATATTTTGTATAGTCCCCACCAGGCCCACTTTATTATTTTGCCTTTCTAAACTCGCTTTTAGCATATAAGTAACAGAGGTTTTGCCATTTGTTCCAGTCACACCAATTAAAGTAAGTTTGGTAGTGGGGTTATTGTAAAAATTAGAAGCTATTTTCGCCATGGCAGCTCGAGCATCCTCCACTAATACTGTTGTAACCCCGGGATACTCTTTTATTTCCCTATCTACAACTATTGCAATTGCTCCATTTTTAATAGCCTCTTCCACATATAAAATACCATCGGTTTTAAACCCTTTTATAGCAATAAATAAATATTTCTTTTTGGCTTTGCGAGAATCGTAGCACACCCCACCGATGTCTATATTAGGATCTCCTTTTATCTCGCAGTTGACTCCTTTTAAAATATCTATAAGTTTCATGTTAGGCCTCCTCACAAAAATATCTAAAAAGCATACCACCACTAAATAGTATAGCACAATTATAGATTTTGCATAGATAGAAGTTTAATTTTCCTTAGGCCTAAACTCCACTTCCACAGTTTCACCTTTTTTCAAAATCGCACCTTCTTTTGGGTTTTGATTTACAGCAAAACCGCTGCCTTTTATTTTTATCTTAAGTCCTAAAGAATTTAGAATTCCTGTAGCTTCTTTTACACTTTTACCAGTTAAATCAGGCACTACTACTTCTTGTATTTTTTCAGCATTTAAGTACAAAATAACCTGTGTATTTTCTTCTACAATTGCTCCCGGTTTAGGCATTTGATCAAATACAGTATCTCCACTTCCTTCTATAATAAAGTTAAGATTATTCGATAAAATAACGTTCTCTGCTTCATAAAGTTTCATATTCCTTACATCCGGCACTACAACAGTTTTAGGTTTTTCTATACCTTTTGGCTGTACTTCCAAATATTTTAATGTGTCTTCTAAAATACTTTTTACTACAGGAGCAGCCAACTGGCTTCCAAAATGTCCTTCAGGACTGTTAGGCTCATCTATTACCACCAGCGCAATAACTTTTGGGTCATCTGCTGGTGCAAAACCTATAAAAGATGCCACATATTTGCCTGGCATATATTTTTCTGTAGTACCAGTTTTGCCAGCTACATCAAATCCTTCAATATATCCTGCTTTGCCTGTTCCCTCCGTAACTACACTTTTTAGTATTTCCCTCATTATAGAAGATGTCTCTTCAGAAATGACTTGCCTTACTACTTTTGGTTTAAATTCCTTTACTACTTTTCCATTTGAATCTACAATTGATTTAACAATTAGGGGTTGCATCAGTTTTCCTCCATTGGCTATTGCAGAGACAGCAGTAATCATCTGAAGAGGTGTCACCGCAATACCTTGCCCAAAAGAATTAGTGCCTAGTTCTACAGGTCCAACATTATTTTGTGACAACACAAGACCTGGAGCTTCACCAGGAAGAAAGATTCCAGTCATTTGTCCAAATCCAAATTCATGGATGTATTTATAAAATGTTTCAACTCCTAATCTTTGCCCTAACGTCACAAAAACTACGTTGCAGGAATTTTGAACACCTTTAACAAAATTTTCACTCCCATGAGTAGCCCAGCAATTTATTCTATGCCCAGCAACTGTAATATAGCCCGGACAATAAAACTGTTCATTAACACCTACAAGTTTTTCTTCCAAAGCTGCAGAAGCAGTAACTGTCTTAAAAACAGAACCAGGCTCATAAGAATCAGAAATAGCTTTATTTCGCCAAGACTTAAACCATTCCTCTTGAGGTCCTTCAAAAGGATTATTAGGATTGAAATTTGGCCTATTAGCCAAGGCCAATATTTCCCCTGTCTTAGGGTCCATAACAATAGCTGCTGCTCCCTTTGAAGGCTTAGAATGAACCATCGCTTGGTTAAGAGCCTTTTCTGCAAAATGCTGAATAGTCTCATCTATTGTAAGTACTACATTATATCCCGGAAGAGGCTCAAAATATTCTTCCTCCCCCCTCTTCATCTTCCTACCTATAGCATCCATTGGAGTAGTAATTTTCCCGGGAATGCCTCTTAAAAAGTTGTCAAATGCTAATTCAATTCCATCCAAACCTTGGTTGTCGATTCCAGTAAATCCCAACACATGACATGCAAGAGTATTATTGGGATAAAATCTTTTCATATCCTCAGAAACTATTATTCCATCTATATTGAGTTTTCTTATTTCTGATGCTTTTTTGTCATCAACTTGTTTTGCAATTAGCACTTCTTGTAAGTTTTTGTTGGAAATCTTTTGAAAAACTTTTTCTTTATCTAAATTTAATATTTGTGCTAAAGCTTCAGCCACTTTTTCTCTGTGAGAATCAAGTATTTCCTTGGGGATAACGCTTATTTTGTTCACACTTATATTTTCTGCTAATACTTTTCCATTTCTATCAAATATATTTCCCCTTTTACCACTCACAGACACGTCTAAAGTCCATTGAGGGAGTGCCATCTTTTGATAATCTTCACTTCTTACCACTTGTATCCAAAAAAGCCTAACTATAAGACCAAAAACAACTATCGTAGATAAAAAAAGTAAAAAGAGGATTCTTCTCTTTACAGATACGGCTGGATGTATCTATTATCCCCCCTATCTATTCAACACCCCCAATAACCTCATAAAAAAGTTACTTTTATCTTGTGATTTTTCTTCGCTTTTTTTCTCCTCAGCTACTTTAGGTTTTTCTCCTACACTTATGTAGACTATCTGATTTTCTTCTGGCATTTGCATTCCTAATTTTTCTTTTGCAATTTCTTCAATTCGAGCAGGATTGGTTAAAGAAGCAATTTGGGCTTTCAATTGCTGATTTAAATTTTCAGTATACTGTATTTGCTTTTCCATTTTGTCTAAAGCAATTGATTTTTGATAAATTATCGTATACCTATAAAGTATTAAAACGCTCAAAGAACTTACAAAAACTACCAAAAGCAAATTTTTTAATTTCCTCTTTTTTTTAGTTTTTCTTACTTGCTTTTGTTCTTTCTCTTCTGAGGTATATGGGGGATACTCGTAATTATATTCTCTTTGTGCTACTATCAATTTATTCTACCTCCATTTCTTTTAGAACTTACAGTTTTTCTGCAACCCTAAGTTTTGCACTGCGAGACCTGGAATTTGTTTCTATTTCCTCTTTGGAAGGTACTACCGGTTTTTTTGTTATAATCTTTACCACCGGTTTTTTCCCACAAATGCATGGCATATTTGGTGGACAAGTACAGGGATTTTCTAATTTTTTAAAAGTGTTCTTCACAATTCTATCTTCCAAAGAGTGAAATGTGATTATCGCAATGCGCCCTTTCCCCCGTAATACCTCTACCATGTCCTCAATCGCTTTACCTAAGCCTTTAAGTTCTTCATTTACTTCTATTCGTATGGCTTGGAATGTCCTTTTGGCTGGATGTGGCCCTTTCCTTCTGGCAGAGGCAGGAATAGCATTTTTTATAATCTCTACCAACTGGAAAGTAGTTTTTATTTCTCCTTTTTCTCTTTCTTTTACAATAAATTTAGCAATACGTGATGCCCATTTTTCTTCTCCATATTCTCTTATAACTTTTTCTAATTCTTGCTGTGAATACTTGTTCACCACATCATAAGCAGAAAAAGTTGAATTTTTGTCCATTCTCATATCTAGTGGAGCATCTTTCATATAAGAAAAACCCCGTTCAACTTCTTCTAATTGAAAAGAAGATACCCCCAAATCCAAAATGATGCCATCAACCTTGTCTACACCCAAACTTTTAAGTATCTCTCTTATATTTTTAAAATTATTATTTATGTATTTTACATTTTTGTAATTTTTAAGCCTTTCTTTGCTAGCTTTTATCGCATCCAAATCTCTATCTATCGCAATTAATTTTCCCTTCGTGAGCCTTTTTAATATCTGTTCAGAATGGCCTCCACCACCTAAAGTACCATCTACATATATTCCCTCTGGTTTTATATTTAAATATTCAATTGTCTCCTTAAGCAAAACACTTTTATGGCTATATTCCATTCTTTATCACACCTATATGTTTAAGTCATCAAGATGCTCAGCAATCTCTTCAAAAGAAACATCTGTATTGTTAGAGTATTCTTCCCAAACCTCTTTACTCCAAATCTCAACCCTTGTAGAAACTCCAATAAATATCACATCTTTTTCTATTTTGGCATACTCTCTTAAATTAGCAGGTATAAGTATTCTTCCCTGTTTATCAATTTCACATTCCACAGCTCCAGCTAAGAAAAATCTCGTAAATGCTCTTGCGTCTTTTTTGGTAAGTGGCAAAGTTTTAAGTTTTGCCTCAATATTCTTCCACTCCTCCAAAGAATACACGAATAAACAATTGTCCAAACCTTTAGTCAATACAAACTTTTCCCCCAATTCTTCTCTAAATTTAGCGGGGATTATTACCCTTCCTTTTGCATCAATTGTATGTTCGTATTGGCCCATCAACATATAAAACACCAAACTTTCATTTCACATTCTCCCACTTACCACCACATTACACCACTTAATATGTTATTCTATATAAATTTAAAAAATCCTGCTAAATTTTTATAAAAAAATAAAAAAAATCAGGCTTTGCACCTGATTACTTTACGCCTGATTTTTATTTTTTTATAGGATTCACAACGGAAAGTACACTATTCTCTTCTCTCAGATGATTTTGAAATCTTTCTCTAACATCTTCAAAGCTTATACTATAAAGCACATCTAAATAATCCAGCAAATTTATTTCTTTCATATAAAAGTTTATAAAACTGTAAGCTATACTATCGACTGAATTAAATGTTCTTAAAAATTTTCCTATGTATTTTTTCTTTATTCTCTCAAAATCTTCTTCCTTTAAAAATTGTAGATTATTTATTGCATTTAAAATTATATCTCTCACTTTAAAAGGATCTTTAGATTGACCCCCTATTATAGAATAACCATAATCTATCTCTCCGCCGTAATCAAAGCTAAAAGTGCTGTCAATAAGCCCTTCATTGTAAAGTCTTTCATATAAATCAGAACTTCTGCCTAATACCATTTCCAACCCTATTTGTACCTCTAAGTTCTTCTTTAATAATTTTTTTCCGCCAAAACCTACATCTGTATCTTTAAAACCTAGATTAAAAAGAGGAATGGATACTTGCATATCTTGTACTACTTCTTTTTCATAAACACTTAAAGGCTCCTTGGGATATATCCTTTTTATTTCTCCTTGTTTTTTTTCCTGTCTCACATTTTCCTTTATAATGTCCAGAGTTTTATCTACATCAATATCACCTACCGCAAACAAAACCATATTTTCAGGATGATAAAAGGTATAATAACATTTATATAAAGTTTCTTTGCTTATTTTAGAAATTGATTCAATTGTACCAGCTATGTCTTTTCTAACCGGATATACATGATAAAGAGCCTCTAATGCGTTAAAATAAACTCTCCAATTAGGGTCATCTTGATACATTCTTATTTCTTGGGCTATTATTCCCTTTTCTTTTTCAACATTTTCATCTGTAAAATAAGGATTTTGTACAAAATTCACTAAAAGTTTTAAGTTTTCGTAGAAGTTTTCAGTACTTGCAAACAAGTAAGCAGTTGTAGTAAAATTGGTATAAGCGTTGGCTGAAGCCCCTAATTTTGAAAACTGTTCGAAAATGCTACCTTCTTCCTCTTCGAACATTTTGTGTTCCAAAAAATGTGCTACCCCATCAGGTACCTCTGTTACCTCAGTATCCCCTGGAGCGATAAATTTACTGTCATTAGAGCCAAAACGAGTAGCAAATATCGCAAATTGCTTTGTATAATCTCTTTTAGGCATTATATACACTTTTAGACCATTATCCAATTCTTGTAAAAGTATTTTTTCATCTATTCTCTCATTATACAATTGCTGCATATTTATCCTCCTTTTTGCCAGTCATGAAATACACCGTATCTAATTTAACTTTTTTAGCAACTTCAACTACCTCTTCTTTTGTCACTTTTTCTACTTTTTCGATAAATTCTTCTATCTTCAAATTCATTCCTGCAATTTTTTGTGATAAGTAGTAGTCAGACTTAGAAGTGGCATTGTCTTTCATTGCTTTTAAAGAAGTTTTTAAGGCTTTTATTGTAGAATCTAATTCATAATCTGAGATATTACCTTCTTCAATTTCTTTTAACTGTTTGAGTATTATATCAAGAGCTTTATTGTAATTTTCTATCTCTATACCGCAACTTACCACCATTAAGCCTTTAAATCTCTCCAGCTTTGAATAAGCATAATAAGCAAGGCTAGCTTTTTCCCTCACATTCATAAAAAGTTTAGAAAAAGGTCCTCCTCCTAATATGCCACTGTATACTAAAAGAGGAAAATATTCCTCGCTGTTAGCCGCTACATTAGTTCTAAAGCCAAGAGTAAGTTTCCCCTGTGTTACTTCTAAATTTTCCGTAACATATTTTATTTCCCTTACTTCTTTATGTACATTTGGAGAAGGAATATTTAATATTTGTTCTCGTTTAAAAGAAAAATATTTTGCAAAAACCTCTTCTACATATTTAGGCTCTACGTCTCCTACAACGTATATATCTATTGGCAAAGTATTAATACAATTTTGATAATAATGGTAAAGATTGACTTCATCAATAAAGTTTAAATCCTCACTTCTTCCCAACTCAAAAATAGCAAAAGGTTCTCCCTTGCACATTTCTTCATAGCAACGGTCTACTGCATATCTGGTTTTATCGTTTATTCTTGAATCTATCAAATTTTTGTGAATCTCCTTTTCCTGAATTACATACTCCTTATTGAAGGCATTTCCTTCTATAAAGGGGTTAAAAATTAAATCTTTTAGAAATTTTACTCCCTTTTCTAAAATATTCTCTTGTATATACTCTTCTTGAGGTAATTCCAATCTATATTGTTGAAGATGCCTTTCCCCTTTTTTATACACAGAAACAGCCATTGTAGTACCATACAAGTTTTCCAAAAACTTCACCATTTCTTTGTAAGTTTTTATACTAGAAGTACCCCTTTTTAAAACAGCAGGCAACAAAGCATATTTTGTAGCCTCTTCTCCCAGTTGGTTGTGGATATAAAGATTAATTGTTACTGTTTTAAATTTACCTGTTGTGTCTATGTACAAATTTATCTCATTATTTAATTGTCTTTCAATTAGTTCCATCTAATCAACTCCTTCTAAAATAATCCAATTATTTTTTGATTATATGATAATTGTAGCACAAAGTCAATAATACATAAAACCCGGGGGAAAAACCCCAGGCTTTGTTACATACCAGGAGTAATGCGTTTTATAATTTCCGAAATTTGTTTTGCAAATTCAGAAACTGGTCTTCCTGCAGAAATTCCTTTGGCAATATTATCTATTCTCTTGTATAAATCTGGGTCTGAAGTTACATAGACCCTTGTAATAGACTTATCAGTATCTTTTACAGTCTTTTCTACTTTCTTCTTTACATCTGTCTCGCGAGTACCTTGCACTTTTGCTTTCATGTCCACCCCTACAATAGCAGTACTTCCAGATACTACTACTGTGGCTTTGTTAACTTCCGGTATTTTAGCAACATTTGTAGCTATAGTTGTTGCTCTTGCTTTTTCTGTTGTCGGTTTTCTCACAGGAGTCGGAGCCGGTGTTGTCGGTGTCCTAGGCGCAGGTGTTGTATAACGTGGCGCTGTCTTAGAAGGTGCAGGAACCGTTCTTGTAGGAGTCGGTGTATAACGAGTAGGAGCCGGCTTCCTAGCCGTAGTCCTGCATCCTGCCATTGAAGCTATTATCATTGTCCCAATAAGCACTATTGTGATTATACTTTTTATTTTTTTCAAAGCTATACACCTCCTCGAAATATATTTTTGCACTTTTATTAAAAAGTATTATGCTAAATTATGGAATTTTTATGAAAAACATTTGAAAAAATTTCGTAAGTAATATATAATGCATATGTAATGCTATTGGAGGGAAGATGAAATGGAAATAGGAATTGTTGGTCTGCCTAACGTCGGTAAAAGCACTTTGTTTAACGCAATTACAAAAGCAGGTGCAGAATGTGCAAATTATCCCTTTTGTACTATTGAGCCAAACGTCGGAATTGTATCTGTGCCTGATGAAAGGTTAGATTTTTTGTCAAAAATTGAGAAACCGCAAAAAGTTATTCCTGCAACTATAAAATTTGTTGACATAGCAGGGCTGACAAAAGGGGCAAGTAAAGGAGAGGGTTTAGGAAATAAATTTCTTTCTCATATTAGGGAAGTTGATGCTATATTAAACGTGGTAAGATGCTTTGAAGATAGCAACATTGTCCATGTAGAAGGAAGTATTGATCCTATAAGAGATGTTGAAATAATAACTTTAGAACTTATACTTGCTGACATGGAAGTTATTGAAAGGCGTCTTCAAAAAACATCAAAACTTGCGCGAAATGATAAAAAAGCAGCCTTTGAAGTGGAAGTACTTGAAAAAATAAAAAAAGGATTAGATGAAGGGAAACCTGTAAGGGCTCTTCAATTTACTGAAGAAGAGAAAAGTTTTGTAAGTCAACTTATGTTGCTTACCTCCAAACCTGTTATGTATGTAGCAAATATATCAGAAGAAGATTTAATTTCAGGAGAAGAAAATCAATATGTAAAGCAACTAAAAGAATATGCTGAAAAAGAAAATTCCCAAGTTTTGGTTATAAGTGCAAAAATTGAAGAAGAATTAGCCTCTTTAAGTGATGAAGAAAGAAATGAACTCTTGAGAGAATACGGCCTTGCCGAACCTGGCCTTAACAACATAATAAGACATGGTTACTCTCTTCTTGGACTTATAACCTTTTTCACCGCTGGGCCAAAAGAAGTCCACGCTTGGACAATAAAAAAAGGCACAAAAGCACCTCAAGCAGCAGGGAAAATTCATTCAGATTTCGAAAAAGGATTTATAAGGGCAGAAGTAATCTCTTATGAAGATTTAGTAAAAGCCGGTTCACAGGCAGCAGCAAGAGAAATGGGACTTATGAGACTGGAAGGAAAAGATTATGTGATGCAAGATGGAGATGTGGTAGTCTTTAGATTTAACGTATAAAAATCGCCTTTTATGGCGATTTTTATACGTTACTCTTTTTTGTCTATCTTTGACGTCTCCTCAGCTTTATATTCTAAAGTAGCAATTAAATTATCCAATTTATTTCTGATGGTA
This sequence comes from Thermoanaerobacter sp. CM-CNRG TB177, assembly GCF_018588165.1. NCBI lineage: Bacteria > Bacillati > Bacillota > Clostridia > Thermoanaerobacterales > Thermoanaerobacteraceae > Thermoanaerobacter > Thermoanaerobacter sp. CM-CNRG TB177. Next base: position 11,106 of record NZ_JAFCAC010000044.1, on the reverse strand, counting down.
GGATAAGATAAACCTAATACTTTTTCCATTTCCCTTATATTTCCCCTCGACCGTATGAAAAGTGCCAAAAAATCTCTCTGCTCTTTTGACAAATAGCAAAATTTACAAAGTTCAAATTTGCCTTCAATTGCTGTTCCACATTGAGGACATTCCAGTCTCGTCACTACTAATTTTTCTCCACAAACAGGGCATTTCCCTAAAATTTCCTTCATACTATCACCTCTTAAAATGTAAGTTTATCAGTAAAACCTACATTCTTATCCGTTGTTTTGTTTTTCATTATAACGCGTAATTTAAAAATGTCAATATTAATTTTAAATTATTTTAAGTTTTACTTTGAAAAAATTAATTTTTTAAAAGAAGTAGCAAAAAACAAACCAAGCACTAGAGGCTTGGTTTAAACTTCCACGATTTCTTCTTCAAAATTATCTAAGTATTTTTGATACTCCATTTTTTGTTCTGCTTCTATTACTTTTTCTAACTTAGGCTTTGTAGCAGGATGTTTTGGCACAAAAATAGTGCAACAATCTTCATAGGGTCTTATAGAGATCTCAAAAGTACCAATCTTTTGAGCTAAATTTATAATCTCTGTCTTATCCATTCCAATGAGAGGCCTAAATATTGGTATAGAGACAGAAGCATTGGTTACATATAAACTTTCAATCGTTTGGCTTGCAACTTGTCCTAAACTTTCCCCAGTGACTAGAGCCATAGAACCATTCTGTTGAGCAATTTTTTCTGCTATCTTCATCATCATCCTTCTCATAATTATAGTAGTAAATTTGGGTGGACACTTTTCATAAATTTCTAATTGCAAATCAGTAAAATGCACTACATGTAATTTTATTTTTTGTCCATACTGAGAAAGGACTTTGCACAAATCTACAACCTTATCTTTAGCCCTTTCAGAAGTATAAGGAGGACTGTGAAAATAAACTGCTTCTATCTCTACTCCTCTTTTCATCATCATCCAAGTAGCTACAGGGCTGTCAATTCCTCCTGATAATAGTACTGTAGCTTTACCATTCGTACCAAGAGGAAGGCCTCCTATTCCCTCAATCACTCCCGCATACAAAAATGCCATTTCTCTTATCTCTACCATCAAGAGCACATCAGGATTATGGACATCTACTTTTAAGTTTTTGACATTTTTCAATACTGCTGCTCCTACTCTCCGAGTAACTTCCATGCTGTCATAAGGAAAAGACTTGTTTGGTCTTTTAGTTTCCACTTTAAAGGTCCTTCCCGTATGCTCTTTCATCAACTCTATCGCAGCTTGATATATATCCTCCAACTTTAAATCAGTTCTCTTTGCTTTTGTTATGCCTACAATGCCAAAAACTTTTTTTAACCTTTCTATAACTTCTTCAATATCACCATCGCATTCTACATATATCCTGCCATGAGTTTTTTCAACTTTAACCTCATCAAAATCTCTAAGAGCATTCTTTATATTTTTCACAAGCTTGTTTTCAAAAAAGGACCTGTTATCTCCTTTTAGTGCCAGTTCTCCATATTTAATCAATAATACGTCTTTCATATTTTACCTCCGTTTGTATTTTCTAAGAAAATCTATTTTCTCTTTTAAAGCTGATATTGTATAATCAATTTCTTCTTCTGTATTAAAAATTCCAAAAGAGAATCTTATAGCACTTTCAATCAGGTCCTCTTTTAAGCCTATCGCCTTTAAAACGTGGCTTTGCCCTTTCTTTTTAGAAGAACAAGCCGATCCCGTAGAAACATATATGCCTTTTTCTTCAAGAGCGTGTAAAAGCACCTCTCCCCTCACACCGGCAAAAGAAATATTGAGTATATGAGGCGCTCCTTCTTCAACATTTGGCCCGTTTAAATGGACATCTTTTATTTCAGAAACTATGCCTTGATAAAGTCGCTTCTTTAATGTCATTAATTTGCTTACATTATCGTGGAAATTTTCTTTGGCTAATTTGCTTGCTATTCCAAATCCTACAATACCCGGTAAATTTTCTGTCCCAGATCTTAAATTTTTTTCTTGGCCTCCTCCAAAAATTATTGGCCTAATCTTTACTGTTTTATCAACATAAAGCGCACCTACTCCTTTAGGACCGTGTATTTTATGGCTGCTTAAAGACACCATCTTTATTTTATGCTTTTTTACATCTATATTTATTTTTCCTACTGCTTGTATAGCATCAACGTGAAAAACTATGTCTTCATTTTCTGCAATATCAGCTACTTCCTCTATTGGCTCTATTGTTCCTAACTCATTATTTACAGCCATAATTGATATAAGTATAGTTTTATTAGTTATCGCCCTCTTTAAATCCTCTACATCTACTTTTCCTGTTTTATCCACATCTAGATAAGTTACTTCAAAGCCATTTTCCTCAAGATATTTTAAAACATTGAGCACAGAATGATGTTCAATCTTTGAAGATATTATATGATTTCCTTTCTTTTTTAAACTTTCTGCAACCCCTATTAAAGCAAGATTGTTTGATTCTGTCCCTCCAGAAGTAAAAATTATTCCTTCGGGCTCACTGTTGATTAAGTTAGCTACATTTTCTCTCGCTTCTTTCATTAACTTTTCAGCTTGATAGCCTTTCATATGTAAAGAAGAGGGATTGCCGTATTCCTTATCTAAAACTTCAGACATTTTTTCAATTACTTCTTTCCTAACTCTTGTAGTAGCGCTATTGTCGAGATATACTTCCATGGCCATCATCCCTTTAACTAGATTTTTAATAATAGCAAATTCCTCGATTTATTTTACAAATCTAATCATTAAATTAATAATTCTTTCTACCTCTTCATAGGTAGCCTTTCCATCCTTACTTGCTAATATACATTCTTTTGCATGTTCTTGAATGATTGACATACCTACTTTTTCTAATGAGGCTTTAACAGCTGCTATTTGCAACAAGATATCCTCACATCCTTTTGATTCTTCTACCATTTTTTCTATACCGGCAATATGCCCTTTTATCGTTTTTAATCTTAGCAAAATATCATTTCTCAAACTATCACTCACTTACAACACACCTTTCAACAGATAGATTTCTTTTGCTCATATTCTATTATAACTTTGCCACAAAAATAATAAAGAGTCAATCACTATGTAAAAAAGCCAGCTAAGTAGCTGGCTTTTAATAAGGATTTTGTTGCATTTGAGGCGGATCAAAAGATGGAAAAGGCTTCTGATTGAAAATTTCACACACATCTGTGACAAACTCCTCACAAGCTGCTGGAGTAGGACAGAATCCATAAGAAGGAACTAATAATTGCACATCTACTGCGGATTTTATCACAATCCATACCCCAATTATCACTTCTACAGTGGTAGTAACTCCTAGATTAACCTTTCCGTACAAGCACTCTGCTAACGCCTCGTATTTCATTATTGCTACATTTGGGTCTGGTACGTAAAGTACAATATCTTTGTTGAAAGTAGTAGTATTGCCTGGCAATGTTTGTGTAGTTCCATCCGGATAGTTAATCACTATATCAAAAGTCACTTGAAAAGTAGCTTCTACCCTCGCAAATCCTTCTCTATCAGGAAGCGGCGTTATCACAAAACCCGGCGGTGTTACCAAAGATACTGTTATATTTTCACATCCCCCAAAAGAAGGAGTTAAAGTTAGATTTGTTGGTACAAAGGTAATAGGAGGTATATCATCAAGGCATATTCTCTGAGAACAAGCATCATATATCTTAGTCACTTCAATGCAAGTTATCTCTGTAGGTTCTGGAAGTTGCCCTGGCTGTACAGGACCTGGCACTATTTCTTGCTGTCCCACCATCTTTTTAGAAAAAGCCATATTATTTCCCCCCCTTAAAAGTTACAGCTTTTAATAACTTAAATTGTCTTATCTATCTACAATATACGTTTCAATGTATTAGATTGTTACAAAAAATCAAAAAATAAGTACCTCGATTGAGGCACTTATTTTGTAACTATCTATAAGCACAAACTCTTTCTTTTATTTAATCTTTTCAATCATTTCTTCTACTTCTTTTGCCCCTTCTTCGTAAAATTTCTCCTCATCAGGAGCTAATTCTTTCAAAAGCCTCAAAAATTCTCCCGCATGCACTTTTTCCTCATCTGCTATGTCCATTAAAACTGTTTTTGCTAATTCATTATCAGTAGCTTCTGCCAACTGAGTATAAAGTTGAATTGCCTCATACTCTGCCGCCACCATAAAGCGTATAGCCCGTACCAACTCTTCGTGGGTGACCTTCCTTTTTTCAGTAAGTCCAGAAAAAGAAGTTCCAAACTCAGGCATAATTAACATCTCCTTTCCCTATGTATTGATTTGATTATATCATAAATTAATGTAATATCAAAAAATTTAAAAAAGTTGAAACTAACTCTTCATCACCTTCAGCCCCTCATCAGCATGATAAGAACTTCTGACTAAGGGACCAGAAGCTACGTATTTAAAACCTAATTCATATCCTATTTCTTCATATCTTTTAAATTGTTGAGGAATAACATATTCTGCTACTTCTATATGTTTTGCTGAAGGCCTCAAATACTGTCCTATAGTCATCATGTCACAATCAACACTTCTTAAGTCTTTCATAACTTGTATAACCTCTTCTTCTGTTTCCCCAAGACCTACCATAATTCCTGACTTAGTAAGTATAGAAGGGTCCAGTTCTTTTATCATTTTTAAAAGGTTTAAAGACCTTAAATAATCTGCTTTTGGCCTTACATTGGGATAAAGTCTCGGTACTGTTTCTATATTGTGATTTATTATATCTGGCTTGGCTTCTACTACTTGAGCAATAGACTCTTCTTTACCCATAAAATCAGATACAAGTACCTCAACTGTAACTCCTGGCAATTTTTTAAGTTCATAGATTGTCTTTGCAAAATGTGATGCTCCACCATCCGGTAAATCATCTCTTGTAACACAAGTAACCACTACATGCTTTAATCCTAACTTTTGAGCAGCCTCAGCAATTCTTCGAGGCTCATCCTCATCAAGAGGTTGAGGATGTCCTTTTTCTACCGCACAAAACCTACAGTTTCGCGTACATATATTTCCCATAATCATAAAAGTGGCTGTCTTTCTCGCAAAGCATTCCCCCATGTTGGGACAATTGGCACTTTGACAAACTGTGTTTAAAGACATACTTTTTAAAAAAGCTTCCATCCTGTTTAAATCTTCGTTTAATAGCCTCACTTTGAGCCATTCAGGCTTTTGCATTATCAATCACCGCCAATCTATCTAAAGTTATCTCACTAAAGTGTATACCAAATACTTCGCTAAATTTATCAACCATTTTTTCTTTTACTTTTTCTATGTCTTCATTTATTCCAAGTTTTTGCATAGAAGTAACTCCAAACTCAGTGATGCCGCAGGCATTTATTAAGCCAAAATATGAAAGGTCAGTATTTACATTAAAGGCTATTCCATGCCAAGTAATCCATCGCCTAACAGCGATACCTATGGCGCATATCTTTTCATCTCCTACCCATACTCCGGTATATTTAGGCTTCCTTCCCGCTTTTATACCATACTCCTCCAAGAGTTTTATAATCGTCTCTTCTAATTTATAAACAAAAAGATGAACATCTTTTTGCCACTTTGCCAAATTAAATATAGGATAGGCAACTATTTGTCCTGGTCCGTGAAAAGTTATTTTACCTCCCCTTTCTACTTTATAAAGCTCCGCTTTTTTCTTAAGTTCCGCTAAAGGCACAAGGATGTTTTCGTCAAAACCACCTGAAACTCCTATAGTATATACTGGTGGATGTTGAAGCAATATAAGAATCCCGTCCGTCTCGCCCTTTTTAACTCTTTCAAAGGCTTTAAGCTGTATCTCTTTTCCCTCCATATAAGGTACAATTCCCAGTTTTAAAACTTCTCCCTTTCTCAAGTGAATCTCTCCTTTAACTTATCCTTTATTTATAGGCATTCCTAATGCGTCTTCTGCTGCCTCTTTTACGCTTTCTGAAAGCGTAGGATGAGCATGAATTGCATCTGCTAATTCTTCTAATGTGAACTCTTCTTTTATGGCAAGTACACCCTCATGAATTATCTCTGTAGCACCAGCCCCTATTATTTCCATCCCCACTACTCTATTGTATTTTGCCTCCGCAATTATTTTAACAAATCCATCGTTTTGCCCCATAGTCATTGCTCTTCCTAAAGCAGTATAAGGGAAAGTGCCTATTTTTACATCTCCAAATTTTTCTCTTGCTTGAACCTCATTCAAACCTGCCCACGCTATTTCAGGATTTGTATAGAGACAATTTGGAACTATACTTAAATCCGCTTCCTTTTCTTCCCCTGCTATATTGTGAGCAGCTACAATACCTTGATAAGAAGCCACGTGAGCCAGTTGTATACCTCCTGTAACATCTCCAATTGCATATATATTTTTTATGCTTGTCCTCATGTGGGAGTCGACTTTTATGCCCTTTTTATCCATATCAAGATTTAAAGCTTCAATTCCATTTACATTGGCAACTCTTCCTACAGCGACTAAAACAGTATCACATTCCACTACCTGAGTATTCCCTTCTGTGGTATAAACTACCTTTAAACCTTCTTCTATCTTTTCTACTTTACTGTTTAAATGTAGTTCAAATTTTTTATGCCTCAAAATTTTTTCCATCGTATCTGCTATGTCTCTATCTAACATAGGCAAAAGTTGAGGAAGCATTTCAATGATGACAACTTTACTTCCTAAAGCAGAATAAATATTTGCAAATTCCAATCCTATAATTCCCGCCCCTATGATGACAATTTTTTCAGGAATTCTTTCAAGTTCTAACGCTTTATCACTTGTAATAACACCTTCTAAGTTAATCCCTTCAATAGGAGGTAAAAACACCTTTGAACCTGTTGCAATTATAAAATTTTCTGCTGTGTATCTTTTATCAACTTCTATAGTATTTTCATCAACAAACCTACCTCTCCCTTTTATAACATCTATATGGTGTAAGTTCATTAAATAGCCTACTCCACCGACAAGTCTTTTTACTACTCTTTCTTTTTTCTGACGAAGTTTTGCAATATCCACTGCATACTGGGCCATTATTCCAAAGTCTTTAGCATCTTTTATGGCATTTATAAGCTCAGCCGCATGAGAATAGACTTTCGTCGGTATACAACCTCGATTTAAACAAGTTCCCCCTAATGAATCTTCTTCTACAACAGCGACTTTTTTCCCTAATTCGCTGAGTCTAATAGCAGCAGTATAGCCACCAGGCCCTCCGCCTAAAACTATAACATCGTAATCCATTTTTCTCCTCCTTTTTGAGTGTATTGATTCTTGATTTATCTTTTTATTTATTTCTACACTTAACCTCAAAATCCTTCTTTCATCATTGTCAATAACATGTCAATTCTATTCAATAATCATTATGCATATATTTTAGCAAAGGGAGGGAAATTTATGGACAAGATTGTGACTAAAAAAGATGAGGATTTTTTACAGTATCTTTATCTTAAAGATAGAAAAATCATATTGAACACTATAGAAAATGGAAAAACAACAGAAGAAATCATTGTAAAAGACTGTTTAAGTGATTTTGACGCTTGTTACGACGAAGAAGGAAAACTAAACCTGATATACTATAATTCACAAGGAGAAATAATTTTTTTAATTCAAAAGAAAGAAGGATGGGTAGGAAAAGCTTTATACACTTATAAAGATAAAAAAACGTATATAAGCAATTTTAGCCTCTTTATAAAAAATAAAACACTTCACATATTTTTCACAATCAGTAATTCTAATAATCCTAGAGAAATCCATTTAATACACCAAAAATGGGCCAAAAATTGGAGCGGCAATAATATAGCTATTATAAAAAATATCTCTTTCACCCCTTTTTATGACTTATTCATTGATGAAGAGGAAAATATTCACTTGATTTACGTTACAAAAGAAAAAAATAACAGCCAACTTTACTACCTTAACTACGTAAAAGATAACTGGTCGCCAAAATTTCTAATTTCAGAAGCAGAAGGAATATACTATCCTACAATAACTGTAGATCCGCAAAAAAATGTACATACCTTATGGGTAGAAGAAGATATAATTCAAGAAATAAAATACAGAAAGAAAACCCCTGGAAGCTGGCCAAAAGGCAGTTGGGGTAGTATCACGACTTTGGCTTATTCTACAAATATTAAAAATTGCTATATCTCCCTTTTAGAAAATACTTTATGGTGCACTTACCTTCAAAACGATAGCTTTTTTGCCACCATGTCCTCTGATGGAGGAAATAGTTGGTGCAAGCCTTTTAAAATTCCTCCTTCTTTTTCTGAATACAACTTTTTTAAGTTAAAAACCCCAATAGACAGATTTCAAAGCAATTATTCATTTATAAGCGATAAAGGAGAAGTAATTCCTTCTTTGCAGTACACATTAACCAGCAAAAATGGAGAAAAAGATTCTTATTTCACTTTCTATATAAAAGAAGTTCAGGAGTATTTAAATATCCTAATAAAAAAGCTTGAAACTATCAAGGAGGAAAAAACAAGATTAGAAGAAGAACTAAGCAGAAAAAATGTTGAAATTACAATAAAAAACAAAAATATAGCCGATTTACAAGAATTATTAAAACAAACAAATGACGAAAAAATAAAAATTGCCCTTAAAGCGGACAATTACAATACAATGGTAAATAGTTTGATAAGAGAAAATGAAAATCTTAAAAAACAAATAAAAGATTTGCAAAATCAAATAATAACTTTAAACAGCAAGCTTGAATCTCTTCAAAATGTCAGCACTTTTCAAAAAATAAAAAGTATATTTATAAAAAGCGACGAACATTAAATAATTTTGACTATTTTATATCCCGCAGGAATTCTCTCTACTTCGTATATCCCCTTATAAGGAATGTTGAGCCTTTGCAAAAGGTTTTGTACTATTCGTAAAGATTCTAATCCAAACTTGAGAGAATGGCTACAGCTTTCCGTAATACTTCTGGGAGTTGGTACAAACTCCACCGGAATATTATTTTTCTTTAATATCTTTTCTGCCATTAAACCATGCTGATAAGAGTAAAAGACAATCAATCCATATTTCACTAATACCACCTCAAAATCAGTATATTCCAACAAAGTAAAAGTTGATACAATGTTCCTATCTCACCATAAATTACTTGAAGGAATTTACAGCTGTCTGTAGAATATATGATTTGAGGTGGTAATAAAGAAGGACATAGAGCAAATATTTTAAACCCTTATTACAACAAGGTAGGAGTAGGAATAGTGAAAAATAAAGAGGGCAATGGCATAATAGTGGTAGAAATGTTTATAAAAGATTAAATCCGGGTAAATCCCGGATTTAATCTTTTTCCATAAATACTTTATAGGCCTTATAAGCCATATACACATCTACTTTAGAAGACAGTTCATAAGGAGCGTGCATGCTTAAAAGAGCAACACCGCAGTCCAAAACCTCCATTCCGTAATTCGCTGCAAACTGTGCTACTGTGCCGCCGCCTCCCATGTCAACTTTGCCCAGCTCACCTGTCTGCCATACTACTCCATTTTCATTGAAGAGTTTTCTTATTTTGCCGACAAACTCAGCATTTGCATCATTTGACCCCGATTTTCCTCTTGAACCAGTATATTTGGTTACACAAACCCCTTTACCTATATAAGCAGTGTTTTGTTTTTCACTGACTTCTTGATAAGTAGGATCAAATGCAGCATTTACATCAGCAGAAAGCAGTTCGGAATTCGCAAAAACCCTTCTTAATTTAATATCTGTGCTACCTTCGTATTTTTCTAATATCTCTGCAATAGCATTTTCAAAAAATCTTGATTGTAAACCCGTATTGCCCATACTTCCAATTTCTTCTTTATCGGCAAATATTGTAACAGCTGTCTTCTCTGGCACCTCAAGCTCAAGAATAGCTCTTGAAGAAGCATAAGCACAAACCCTGTCATCTTGACCATAAGCTCCAATCATACTTCTGTCAAATCCTATATCGCGAGGCTTATAGGCAGGTACTAATTCTAACTCAGCACTTAAAAAGTCCTCTTCCACTATGCCATACTTTTCATTTAAATATTTTAAAATATTGGGTTTCACGCTGACTTCCTCAGAAAAAGGAATGCTTCCAACTACAGCATTTAATGCTTCTCCTGTAACCGCCTCTGCTGCTTTTTTCTCCATCTGGTCTTTCCCTAAGTGGGGCAATAAATCTGTTATGTAAAAGACTGGGTCATTTTCATCTTCTCCCAGTATAATGTTTATTTTCTCACCGTTTGCTTTGACAATTACTCCATGGAGAGCCAAAGGGATTGTCACCCACTGGTATTTTTTAATACCCCCATAGTAATGGGTTTTAAATAAAGCCAAACCACCATCTTCATACATTGGATTAGGTTTTAGGTCAATTCTCGGAGAATCAATATGAGATGCTACCGATTTTATTCCCTTTTGCATTGACTCTTTACCAATTACAGCTAAAACTACTGATTTTCCTTTGTTGTTGTAATACACTTTGCTGCCCGGCCTTAAATTTGTAACTTGTTCAATGTTAATAAAACCGTTTTTCTCGGCCATTTCTACAATTTTTTCTGCTATTTCTCTTTCCGTCTTGCACTTTGCCATAAAATCTTTATAGTCTTCTGCAAATTGGTAAACCTTTTCTTTCTCCTCTTGCGTAATCTTTGTCCATGCATCCACTTTTTTGTAACCTAAACGCTTTTCAATTTCCTTTAAATCTTTTTCTTCCAAAGAAATTACCCCCCGTGGTTTTTTGTATGGATGACATTCTGTATCAACAATATGATACGCTTTTTTTGTATAAAAGTCAAATTTAGCATTGTAAAAGTTTAGTTTTGTAAAATCGTCTCATTTTTAAGCATATAAATAGCAGCTTGAGTTCTGTCTTTCACATCTAATTTTTTAAAAATATTGTAAACATGGTTCTTGACAGTTTTCTCGCTTAAAAATAGTTTTTGTGCAATTTCTTTATTGCTATACCCTTTAGAAATAAGTTTGAGAATCTCTATCTCCCGTGGTGTGAGGTCTTTTTTCAAGTTTTCGTGATCTATGTTATCTATTTCTTCCATTAAAGAAGGATGAATATAAACTCCTCCCTCTATTATCTTTTATTTTCTCTTAATATCTTAGTTTTTCTTTAATTTT